>JAIORG010000128.1 GCA_021108255.1 Anaerolineales bacterium
GTCCGCCGCTTACCCAACCCAGGGAGCTGAGCGAGGAATGAACCAGCAGCACCATTCCCTTCAATACACCAAGGTTTCCCAAGTCTTCTTTGATTGAATCAACCGTAACCGGTCCATCTTCGGTTCTTTTTATGACATCTAATTCACTCATCAGGTTCCTCTGTAATAATTTCTCATTCATCATACCAGAATTTCTTTTCCCGGCAGAATCTGCTGAGTAACCTCCACAAATAATTTCTGTGATCACTGAATGACAATCAACAAAATTCTTTCTAGAGAACGCTGATCCACACCCGCTCAACAAGACGAACATATCCAATTAAACAATAAATGCTGCAGCTGACTAGGTTCTTATGGCAGGAAAGCAGGGAAAGTTAATCTTAAGCCAGGTGAAGGAAATTAGTAAAAATGAGAAGTGTTGAATTCTACGAATAGAGCCTCAGATCCGCCAGGTCAGGATAAAAAGTGCGGTAAACAAACTACTGACGATTAATTGCCTGATACCGATTCTCGTAGGTTTGACCCCTACAGCCGGATTATAAATTCCCCGGAATGTCTCACCCCACTGAAGAAGATAAGGGGCAAAAATCCAGGTCGGAATAATGCCCGCAGCAGATAGCAAAATTGCCGCCAGGAGGTTAAAACTTGAGTACAGTGCAGCCCGCCAACCCAACCGGAAGCGATCCTTGAGAGAAGGGATTTGTTTTTGTTCCCGTTGAACCAACTGCAAATAAACATAAACGATGGATGCTGCTGACTGGAACCAGGTCAATCCCCAAAGCCACCAGCCCAATCCGGAAAGCCCGCCAACGCCAATCCAATACCCTGCCGGGGCTGAGAGTGCCAGTACACCGCTGGCTACAAGTTCAATACCCATCTGTCCGCGCTCAGCCCGATTGTAAACCAGATACAAGTACCAGATAAAAACAAAGATGCCAGGTACAGCGAGAATCAACAAATAACTTAACCCCCGAAGAACTAAACCCCCAACCATTAATAACCCCACAAAACCATAAATGAGTATCGCCCATCCCGCCGGTCGCAGATCTGCTTTCGATCTTCGGCCGCTTAAGACTTTCACTGCTATCGTAATCGGATGCCGGATTAAAAATCCAACCAGTGCACCTAAAACAAGAATTACCGCATCTAAAGACCAGCTTTGCCCGGCAAATATCCCGATGAATAGCGGACTGAGGAGAAAAACCCAGGATCCGTGTTCGTTAGTGATGAAGATTTGCCGCTGAAATATTTTCTGCTTTTGAGTCATGGGGTTTATAACCAAATAATATTGGAAGTTGTTAAGACAGTATACTATAGCCCTATTCTGAAATCATCTGGTTTGCCAGCTTTTCAAATAATGCGTAACTCCTTCAGAATAGGACTCTTATGGTAGGATTAACAAGTTCATCATTAACCAAACTATTTTCTTTTCTTTGAGACATGGAATTTTTTTCAACAACTTTTCTAGTACTATTAATTCTTTTCCTGTCCACATTTATTCGGTCAGCCCTGGGGTTTGGTGACGCATTGATCGCAATGCCCCTCCTGGCACTGGTAGTTGGCTTGCAAGTAGCAACCCCCCTGGTAGCGATGGGTGCATCAACAATAGCCTTTACAATCCTTCTGAAATCATGGCGAAAAGTAGAAATCAAAGCAGCTTGGCGTCTGGTCCTTTCAACCTGGATCGGAATCCCGATCGGAATATATTTCCTGAAAGCAGCCCCAGAACCTCTCGTAAATTCCCTTTTAGGAATCCTCTTGATAGGATTTGGATCCTACAATTTGTTTGTCCCTACTCTCCCCAGATTACTTAATGAAAAATGGGCTTATTTAACCGGGCTCATTGCAGGAATATTGGGCGGCGCATATAACACAAATGGACCGCCGGTGGTTGTCTATGGCATTTTACGCCGTTGGGACCCAGAAAAATTCCGGGCTACCCTGCAGGGATATTTTCTTCCTACCGGCTTCGCCATCTTAATCACTCATGGTTTAGCGGGAATGTGGACTTCCGAGGTAATTCGCCTCTATGGATATAGCCTGCCTATCATCATCGGGGCGGTTCTGGTGGGAGAAAAAGTAAACCAGATCATACCCCAGGGAAAATTCGATAAAATTGTCTATGGCTTTTTAGTTGTAATTGGATTTTTTCTAATCATACGCTAAGCGATACCTCAAACTCAATAAAAACTTGATACCCAAACAAAAACCTCCCTCTCTTATAGAACAGAGGAAGGTTTGAGCTAATTTCCAGGGAAACTAATTTAATGCTGTAAGATTTGAGACAAAAATAACTTCGTGCGTTCTTCTTGAGGATTGTTGTATATTTCCTCTGGCGTACCACTTTCAACTATCTTCCCCTCATCAAAAAAGTACATTCGATCAGCTACTGCCCGGGCAAACCCCATTTCGTGAGTAACCACAATCATGGTCATACCGGATTCAGCAAGATCAGTCATGGTGTCAAGAACTTCCTTGATCATTTCCGGATCGAGGGCAGACGTTGGTTCATCAAAGAGCATAATCTTGGGCTGCATAGCTAATGCTCGCGCGATGGCCACCCGCTGTTGTTGTCCACCGGAAAGATTTCCAGGAAACTTAAGCGCTTGCTCAGGGATTCCAACAAGTTCCAAAAGCTCCATGGCAACCTTTTCAGCTTTCTCTTTAGGCCATTTCCGCACCCAAATCGGTGCCAGGGTGACATTTTGCAACACTGAAAGATGAGGAAATAAGTTGAATTGTTGAAAAACCATCCCCGTTTCCATCCGGATACGCTCAATATTCCTCACATCATGTGAAAGTTCAATGCCATCTACGACAATTTGACCCTCCTGATGCTCTTCCAGACGATTGATGGTCCGAATAAAAGTGGATTTACCAGAACCGGATGGTCCAAAGATTACAATTACTTCTCCCTCGAAAACATCCATGTCAATACCACGCAAAGCGTGAAAATCATCAAACCACTTGTGGACATTTCTACAATAAATGATCGGTTCTTCGCTCATATTGTGTTCTCCTACAAATTGTCACTAATTCCCATAGCAGTTTCTAATCTTCGGCTGGCGAGGGACATTAAATAACTAAAAATCCAATAGATAAGGGCAATGAAAATGTATACTTCCGTCCGCAATTGAACAAATTCAGGGTCAGAATTGATAATTGAACGTCCAATGCCCAGAAAATCATTGATACCAATAATAACCACCAGAGTAGTATCCTTAAACAAACTGATAAACTGCCCTGCAATGGCGGGAAGTACCGCTCGTAATGCCTGGGGCAATACGATAAATACCGTTGTTTTTAAGTTGCTCATTCCAAGGGCTTTTGCGGCTTCGATTTGCCCCAGGGGAACAGATTGCAAACCACCACGTACATTTTCCGCAGAATATGCTGCACTAAAAACTGTTACCGCCATCAGGGCTCGAACCAGGCGGTCGATACGGGATTCAACAGGCAAGAACAAAGCCAGGATGATGGAAAACATAAAAAGAATCGTGACCAGCGGAACACCCCGGATAACTTCGATGAAAATGGTTGAGAATCCGCTCAATACAGGCAGATCCGAACGGCGTCCAAAGGCTAAAGCAACACCTAAAGGAAAGGAGAGCAATATTCCTCCCGCCGCCAGCAAAAAGGTCACTAATAATCCTCCCCAGAGGGTTGTGGGGACATTCGGGATTAGCTCACTATTCTCGATTCCCGCTAACAGGACAACGGCGCAGATGGGGATGAGGAGCCAACCAACAACAATAACGCTGGCTTTAACGGCTTTTATCCGCCCTATGAAATAACCTATCAGGATCATGACTGTATTTGATCCTAAAAACAACCGCATACCCTGGTCAAGCTGGGGATGTTGAACTGGCAGAAGAGCAGTGACAACACAAACAAGCCCGGCTGCGAGTGAGATTGATCGGAGCAATCCCCCCCATCGACCCCAACTGATACCAAGGAAAAGGAATATGCTTGAGAGAATAACACCCACCCGCCAAATCTGATCCCGTGGGTATTGACCAACTGTGTACAACAATGGAAACTGGGTGACTGCACGCCAATCGGCACTAAACAACGCCCAACTAACTACTGAAAACAAGAGATAGAAGACAATCGGGATTAAAGCGACTGTCATCACGGAATTAAAGATGCTGCTGAAGAGATTTTCCTTCACCCACTTGAGAGGTCCTGGAGGTAAGGGGGGTTTAATCATTTCTTGTTCAATTTCTGTGTTAATCATGATCACCTTGTCACAAATTGGATCCTGCGGTTATAGATATTGAGAACAAATGAGGTCAATAAACTTAAGCTAAGATATGTAAGCATAATCAAGGCAAAAACCGGTACTGCCCGCCCAGCCTGATTGATGACAATTTTTCCAACAGCAAAAACGTCTTGAAAACCTATTGCCAGAGCCAGGCTGGAGTTTTTGGTGAGGTTGAGATATTGACTGATCATCGGGGGAATAATAATTCGCAAAGCCTGCGGCATAATAACAAGGCTGAGAACCTGCATTGGAGGAAGCCCAATTGCCCGGGCTGCTTCAATTTGACCCTTATCAACTGCCTGGATCCCGCCCCGGACAACTTCAGCGATAAAAGCTGCTGTATACAAACTTAAACTAAGGAACATGCCCGCAAATTCAGGAGTTAACCTTAATCCACCCTGATAATTAATACCCGTGAAAGAAGGTATATCCATTTGGAATGGGGTTCCCCCTGAGAGCAACCACCCGAATAGGAAAAAAACGATTAACAAACCAAGACTCGCAGGCAAATAATATGTGGCCTTTCCGGTTATTTTTCGCCGTTTGCGAAGTATGATAAAAACGATAATGGAAACCAAAATACCGATAGCTGCCATTGTCACAAAAATGCCCCCTGTCTCCGTCAAACGCGGCCAGGCGATATAAATTCCTCGCTTGTTAAGGAAAATCGGACCAGGCCATTTGATACTTTCTTTCACCTGTGGAACCATTCCGAAGACCACGAAATACCAAAGAAAAAGCAAAACCAGGAGGGGAATATTACGGTGAAATTCAATGAAGACTAGCGCGATTCGACTTAATATCCAATTCGAAGATAAGCGGGCGAGCGCAATTAAAGTGCCGAAAATTGTCGCAAAGATTATCCCCAGCCCAGACACCAACAAAGTATTGACAAGTCCAACCTGGAAGGCCCGGGCAAAAGACATAGAAGGGTCATAATCTATTGGGGGATTACTGATGGGGAATCCCGCAGATTCTTTAAGGAAGCTAAAAGTCAGCGTCATATTGCGTGCATCAGCAGCCTTGAAGAAGTTAATAATCGCCCAGATGAGAATGCCTACGATTATCACAGCAGAAAGGACTTGAGCAAAAATCTTGATGATACGTTCATCCCGATAAAAAGGGATATTTGCTTTATCAGAAATTAATGGTTGATTGTTAGTCATCACCTGCTTCCATTTATAAAAAGGATGCGGCTGGAGCCGCATCCTTTCTATTATATGTTTGTAGCTAAAACATTATTTAATTGGCGGGGCGTAAATCAAACCACCATCATACCAATTCAAATTTGGTCCACGGGGCAAAGTGAAGGATATTCCATTTGGCCCCATATAGCGATCGTAAATCTCTCCATAGTTTCCAACAGCACTGATAGCTTTTGCCAATGCATCAGGAGCAAGACCCAGGTCAGTATAACCCCAGTCACCCTCTTCTCCTAAGAGACGCAGAACATTGATGTTATCACTGCTCTTCATCTCCTCAACATTTGCCTGGGTAACCCCAAGTTCTTCTGCATTAATCAAAGCAAAGGAGACAATTTTAACGATATCAAACCAGGTGTCATCTCCGTGTGGGACAGCAGGAGTGAGCGGCTCTTTGGAAATTGTGATATCAAGTATGATGTGGTCATCCGGGTTCGCGAAGCCACTTCGTACTGAAGCCAATTGGGATTTATCACTCGTGGTGATATCACAGCGTCCCTCTTCATACGCGCTATAGACTGCCGCTGTTTCCTCAAAGATTACGGCTTCATATTCCATACCGTTCTGGCGGAAGAAGTCTGACAAGTTCTGCTCTGTCGTGGTTCCGCTGGTCACACAAACTGTGGCACCGTCAAATTCGTCTGTGGACCCAATGCCGCTATCCTTCCGAATCATAAAGCCCTGGCCGTCATAGAACATAACATTAGTGAAATTACCCCACTGAGCATCACGGCTTGAGGTCCAGGTAACATTGCGGGATAAAATGTCGACTTCAGCGGTCTGCAGGACTGGTCCTCGGTCTGATGCTGTGAGAGGAACTACCTCAACAGCTTCGGGATCACCCAAAACTGCGGCGGCAACGGCCCGGCAGAAATCAATATCAAATCCCTCATTCCTACCGTCTGCGTCTAACATACCAAACCCGGCTAAATCTGTGCGGCCTCCACAGACAACTTTGCCGCGGTCCAGGACCCGGTTGAGAATATCTTCTTCTACTGCTACAACTTCTGCTGGTTCATCAGCGGCAGTACTTCCGCAAGCGGTAAGAACAAGCGCTAAAACTATGAAAATAGCAAGGACTGGAAAATACTTTCGATACATGTTTATCTCCTTTGGCTTTAGAAATAACAAAAGATCAGATAGAATCTTGGCTGATAAAACCTCCTTTATTTGATTATCAATTAGAAACCAGAAGAACAAATTTCCCCCAATGAATCAATTATATGTTAAAAATTAATTCGTGCAAGGATTGCATTCTAGTATTTTTCCCCAGTGGACTGCCTGCATCCTTCCCAAAAATATTTCCTGATGAGGTAAACAACTCATATATCTAAGTGATTAATGTGCAATCCCACCTCATGATAATTTACACCTAAAACCATGGATCCAGGTCATAAGGATCAAGAAGAAATCTCCATTTAGCGGTGTGGTATAACTAATAACCATGGAGGAAAGTAGAATATATTACCCCCCTAAACGGACTGGTACAATTGTCCACCTCCTGCTGATCTTGTTCTTTTCTGGTGGAGGAGCTTGGAGCATCTGGGGCGCATCGAATGTCCAGGTTGCTCCTCAACTGCTGCCGTACCTGGCCTTGATACTGCTTTCCCTAATCACAGTTCCCTTTTTGATTTATCGTTTATATGCACTGCACCGCTCCCAATACTCCCTGGAGAGAGGGGGCATTCAACTGCAGTGGGGCTGGAGATCGGAAAAAATACCTATGGACAAGGTGAAATGGGTCCACAAGGCGGAAGATCTGGAGATTCCACCACAGCCTCCGCTGATCCGTTGGCCTGGTTCAGTAATCGGATTCAGACGTTTTCTGCGGGGCCCGGTAGTAGAATTCATGGCTTCGAGGGAAAAGGGGCTGGTAATTATCGCCACCGAGGAAGGGTACTTCGCTATCTCCCCCTTCCAGATAGAAGACTTTATCCTCTCGTACAATTCCCTCACCGAACTTGGATCAATTTCTCTGCTGACTACCCAATCATCCCGTCCTGCTCTTATCCTGACTGAAATCTCTGGAAAAAAACCTCTGCTCTGGACATTCCTGGCCGGGGCGATTTTAAACATCACTCTCTTAATTTGGACTCTGCTGATCATCCCCTCCAGGGAGAAGGTATCACTCGGGTTTACGCCGGGGGGGATACCACATGAACCTCTGGAAAGTGTGCGCCTGATTCTGTTCCCAATCATCAATACCACGGCGTATCTAGGTAATCTTGTTTTAGGTTTGTTCCTTTTCCGAAACGAGGAAAACCGGGTGCTGGCATATATTCTCTGGGGAGGAAGCCTGCTCATTGCAATCATTTTCCACATCAGAATGTTATTTATCCTCCAGTAATCCCCAGTTTATCCCCAATTCAAGGCGGTTATCCACAACTATTCCTTATTTATCCCCAAATTTATTCAGATGTAAAAGCCTGAACATTCTTTATCTCCTGAATAAGATTTGGTACACTAAAACAAGTTCCCACCATTGCGAGAATATTATGACTTTAGAGATGTGGATCACCATTGGTTTATTGTCTGGAGCAATCCTGCTATTCATCACCGAATGGCTGCAAGTGGATCTGGTTGCCCTGGGAGTGGTGATAGGTTTAATGCTGACCGAAATCCTCACCCCCGATGAAGCCCTGGCTGGATTTTCCAGCCCGATCGTGATCACGGTAGCCGCCCTCTTCATCGTTGGGGGTGCTGTGATGGAAACCGGGCTGGCGGAAACCATCAGCCAAAAGATTGTTCAATTTGCCGGAGAGAGCAGATTCCGGCTGCTGGTTCTGATCATGGGTACAGTTGCTCTACTCTCCGGTTTTATCAGTGATACCGGGACAGTAGCAGTAATGGCGCCGGCAATCATCAGCATCAGTCGGAAAAAAGGCATAAATCCTTCAAAATTATTAATCCCGCTCTCCATTGGATCACTGCTTGGCGGCTCAATGACGTTAATTGGAACACCTCCCAATATCGTTGTCAGTGATCTCCTAATGGAAAATGGCTACGCCCCTTTTCAATTTTTTGATTTCACGCCCATTGGATTGACACTATTGATTTCCGGGATCCTTTTCCTGGCACTCACCAGCCGCTGGCTTCTACCAGACCATAAATCTAGGATGGAACTGCAGCGAGTGGATTCCCCGGAAGAATTGGTCCAGGTTTATAAGCTTCCGGAAGACCTTTACCGTCTGCGGGTACGAATCCAATCACCCCTGGTGGGAAAAACTCTTCTACAAAGCGACCTGCGAAAAATCTTTGAAGTGACAGTGCTGGAAATCCTGCGGTCCGGGTCAAGGACAGGAAACAAACGTTTAAACCTGCTTGAGGATGACTCAATAAGTATTAAAATATCTCCCGATACAATTGTTTATCCAAACGATATCTTAATCTGCCAGGGAAAAGTCAATGATATCACCCACGCTGCCGCAACCCTCCAGCTCGGTGTGCAGCCTGCGGAAGCAGAAGATCAGAAAGCTTTGGTCAATAATGAAGTAGGCGTAGCTGAAATTCTACTGCCGCCCCGTTCCCGCTTGATAGGAAAAACGCTCGTATCAGCCCGATTCGGCAGCTTATACCAATTGTCGGTATTAGGGATCAACCGTCCCGGAGCTGATATCAGTTTATCTCTCAAAGAAACGAAACTCCAATTTGGTGATACTTTGTTTGTTCAGGGGCCCTGGAAAAATATCCGCGCGCTTACTGATCAGCGCCGTGACTTTGTGGTTGTGGGTCAACCAGATGCGTTAAAAGGTACCCCACCACGCTCAAAAATGATCCTATCATCCTTGATTTTGGTCGGGATGTTAATCTTTTTAGTTACAAGTTGGCTTCCACTTTCTACTACAGCGTTAATTGCCGCATTCTTAATGATTGTCACTGGCTGCCTGGACATTAAAGATGCTTATAACAGCGTAGATTGGAAAAGCATTATCCTAATCGCCGGCATGCTGCCGATGACTACTGCCTTGCAAAAAGTTGGGCTGGTTCAGGTTGGCACAGATTGGATGGCAACCACACTGGGAGGATTAGGTAATTTGCCTACCCTGGCAACCTTGTTCTTGATAACTGCGCTGTTTACCCAGGTGATATCCAACACAGCCACAACTGTGCTAATCGCCCCCATTGCATTCTCTCTGGCTCTCCGTTTGGGATATCAACCCCAGGCATTCCTGATGCTGGTTGCCATTGCGGCATCCACTGCTTATGCCTCGCCAGTTGCATCCCCCGTCAACACACTGGTAATGGGATCTGGCAATTACCGCTTCCGGGATTACTTAAGAGTCGGGGTCCCGCTGATATTGATCTCAATGGTAATCACAATCCTGCTGCTCCCCCTGCTGTGGCCGTTGAGTTAATCATAAACGGATCGAGTCCCTCTGGGGGACTCGATCCGTTATCGGTCTATTTTCTTACTTATCGATCTCCCTCAAATGAGGAAATAACAATACTTCCCTGATCGTTTGTTGATCTGTAAGCAGCATTACCAACCGATCCACTCCCATGCCGAAACCTCCACTGGGAGGCATTCCGTAGCGCATTGCCCGCAGATAATCTTCATCAAGCGGATGGTGTTCATCATCAGCTTCTGAATAGGAACGGCCCATTTCCAGGAAGCGCTCTTCCTGATCCAGAGGATCGTTGATTTCTGTAAACGCGTTGCAGAGTTCGAGTCCACCTATAAATCCTTCAAACCGCTCTACAGTCCCCTGGTCTTCTTCTTTAGTCTTTGCCAGCGGGGAAATTTCTCTCGGATAATCATATACAAAGGTGGGTTGGATAAAAGTAGGTTCCAGGAAATGACCCAGAAGATCATCGATAAGTTTGCCGCGGGGAGCTTTAGGATTAAACTCCATATCCAGGGATTTCATTGCTTTGGCAAGATCTGCAGCAGTCTCATGTTGATGAAAATCAATCCCGGTCTGTTCAATAATACCTTCTCTAAGGTCTACACGCCGCCATGGCTGGTCCAGCCGGATTTCCTGACCTCTATAAGTAAAAGATTTCGTTCCCAAAACCTCTTCAACCACAAAGGAAAACATCTCTTCAGTAAGCGACATCACGTCCTGATAATCAGCATAAGCCCAGTAAAATTCCATCTGGGTAAACTCAGGATTGTGTTTAAAAGAAACGCCTTCATTCCGAAAATCCCGTCCAATTTCATACACCTTCTCAAATCCGCCTACCAACAATCGTTTTAAGTACAGCTCAAAGGAAATTCTCAGGTAAAGGTCTTGTTTAAGCTGGTTGTGATGGGTGATGAACGGTTGCGCGGCTGCTCCACCATAAATGGGCTGAAGAATCGGAGTTTCCACCTCTAGGAATCCCTTTGAATCCATAAAATGCTGAATAGCCCGGATGGTTTTTGTCCGGGTACGGAACACTTCTCTCACGTCCCGGTTCACAGCCAGATCTGCATAGCGCTGCCGGAAGCGGGTTTCGGGATCTGTCAGGGTCGCATGCTGGACAACCTCGCCTTCCACAACCTGGTCTTTAGCTGCAGGAAGCGGCGTGATTGCTTTTGCCAGCATGGCATATTCTGAGATCCAGAGTGATACTTCCCCCGTCCGGGTACGGAAGACTTTTCCAGCGGCCTGGATAAAATCCCCCAAATCAAAATGATCCTTAAAGAAAGTTACCTGGTCTTCACCGATATCATTGGCTCTAAAAAAGAGCTGAATTCTTCCGCTGCCATCCTCGATGTGGGCAAAAGTGACCTTACCCATCGGGCGCACAGACCGGATCCTGCCAGTCAGTGTTGCCTGGACTGGTTCATGATCCTGAACTTTCTCAATCGCCAGGAAAGCCTCAGTCGCTTCCTGAATTGTGTGGGTCCGTTTTGTCCGCCTTGGATATGGATCTACTCCCAGGTCTTTTAATTGGTTAAGCTTTTCCAGACGAACTTTTTCCAGGTTGGAATAATCTGCCATAAGTACTTCCTTGTGATAAAAAAACCCCGTGCGGTGTTTCAGCGCACGGGGGAGAATTCAAATCAAACGGTTCAGCCAATTTTCAGGATTTTCACCGTGAAGACCCCTCCCGGGGCAGGAACATCCACCTTGTCCCCTTTAGCATGTCCCATTAACGCGTTTCCTAATGGTGATTCATAGGAAATTTTCCCTTCCACTATATCTGATTCCGCGCGGCCAACAACTACGTAAGTGTCCTTCTCTTTATCGGTTGTTTCAATCGTTACTTTGGTCCCTATCTGAACCACATCGGTTTTTGACAGGTCATCAACGATTTCAGCCTGCGCGAGAATACTCTGCAGATATTGGATTCGGCCTTCTACAAAGGCCTGGGCGTTTTTTGCTGCCTCAACTTCCACGTCTGCATCCACGCCGAGAGGACTGCCATCCAGAGCTTCTCTCAACCGGTTAGCTACTTCCTGCCTTCTTTCCGCTCGGAGGTATTCAAGCTCTGTCTTTAGTTTATCATACCCTTCTTGGGTCAATAGTGATGGTGCCATAAGGTTTCCCTACCCTTTCCCGGGATTTCGACTATTAATAGAAAAAGAGCTTTTATAAGAGGTTTTACACCCTTAAAAGCCCTACCCTGTAAAAAGTGCGCTAATTCTATCATAGACAATCTAAGCCCGCAAGGGAGAAAAATATCTTTACTAATTATTCTTCTTCTACCGTTTTCCACAACCTTACTCCCCCCATAGTAGATGAATATGCCTTGATTTCCTCTTTTAACGATTCCTCATCCTCCCAAAATATGGGATTTTGGGATTGATAAGCCTGCGAAGCCTCTTGCCAGCCCTGACTTCCTTTTCTGGAAATAAGGAAGTTTTCCTCCTCCCACTCTTCAGATCTTGCCATAAAATTCAGGATTTCCTTCCCCTCAGTTTCCCTGGCATAGGGATAATCTGCATAGTAATAGAGAGGAATTCCCAAGCGGCTGGCAGCTTTTCGGGTTAAATCGTGATCTACATGATTTCCAATGCCAAGGGGGACAACTATCCGGGCCCCGGCAGGCAGTTGGTCTTTCAACTCTTCAGTCAGGGTATTAATTAAGTTTGCCTCACCCGGATCCAATCCCCCAAAGAGCTCCTGATCACTTAGATAATAATAATCACCTGAGTCTGATTTCCGATAGATGCAATCTAAATATGAAAAATAGCGAGGCATCGCACCAACAATCTGACTGGCCTTCTGATCCTCTTCTCTGCGGATCTGGACTGCGTTCTCCCTTAACCCCCAATTTTCATGCAGGGTTTCAGCAAAGGGCGATAATGGTTCATCTGGAGGATCAGCAGCACAAATGGTCCAAATTTCAACTTCCTCGCCAGATCGTGTTTGTTCCCAAATTAACCCACCGCAGGAGTAAATTGCATCATCCAAATGAGGGGAGAGATAAATCCATTTCATGGTTAATTTGTATCACATTCAATCCAGCTTTTCTACCTGGACCCACATTTGTACCCCGTCAGTTGTAATCTGTATTGACCCATGTTGGTCTGTCCGCAGCAAGGAATATCCCGCCAGCCGATCGATCAACCCTCTG
This sequence comes from Anaerolineales bacterium, assembly GCA_021108255.1. GTDB lineage: Bacteria > Chloroflexota > Anaerolineae > Anaerolineales > UBA11858 > B10-G9. Next base: position 12,973 of record JAIORG010000128.1, read on the forward strand.
TCTGGAAGCCCCAGACTGTCTTTTATTCCCACGCTTAATAAAAAGCTCTGGGGATTCAGGTTTCTGATCCACCTGGAAGGATTGCTGGACTGGTACCCGCTGTCTGCCAGCAGGAGCAGGGTCACCTCCCCCAAATCACGCCCCATTCTCGTTTCCTCACGGTATTCTTCCGTGATTCCAAAAGGAAATATTGCTCGAAAGTGTTTATATTCAACCAGGAGAGTTCCTCCCCGGCGGCTTTCAGAAAGCACGGTGATTTTTGCACCATCGCCCAATTCCAGAACTTGCCCGGGTTCCCCATAGATTGGCTGAATATTATTCTTCTCCAATTCATTTCTCAGGTTTTCCGCTTCCCAGCAGAGAGAATCTGCCCCCAGCCAGTACACTTCATCCGGTGGAAAACGGGGAAGAATACCAGCAAGAGCATCGATGTCCTGTTCCAAAGGAGAAGCAATCAGGAGATAATTCAACTCTTTTTGAAAGGGAGGCTGTCTGCGTCCCAAATGATCGGACAGGCGTTTTGGACTGGGCCCTCCATTAATCAGCACGTTTTGTCCTGAAGGAGCCACGATATATAACGCACTGCCGGTCCCTACATCCAGTAAGAAAATATGCAGCATTCCATCCGGCGCGTTGAATACTGCCCGCCAGCTTACTATCAGAGCTAAACCCAAGCCAGCTGCAATCAATGATGGAGTTAAAACCGCGGCAAATCGGGTTAAGAGAGTTCCTCCAAAAGTTACAGCTGCCAAAACCAGGTAAATCAACACCACCCATCCTTTCCCCATTTCTCCAGTATAAAAAGTTTTGAAAGGTATTGTGCTGAACCACTCCACTACCCGAATTGTATAGAGCACAAAAGGATAAACCAGCGGAGCAGTTAGCTTGCCCAAAGGGAACCAGATCAATCCCAGAATTAGCGCCAATCCCCCTGCCAGCATAATGGGCGGCTGTACAGGTAGAATTGCTGGATTCGCCAGGAAGGTGCTGAGAGAAAAGGAATGAAAATGAAACAACATGACGGGGAAGGTTGCCAGCTGTGCTGCAAAAGTAAACAAAATATATTCACTAACAGGTTGAGTGATTCGTTGAGCAGTTTCCAAAGGTAAAACCCTGGATGAGAATTCTAAAAACTTCTGAGCAAATGGATCAGCATATAAAATCAATCCTAAAGTTGCAGAGAGAGAAAGCTGGAACGAGACATCCCAGGGAAGTTGGGGATTCAACAGAATCATGATCAAACTCGCCAGCGCAGCGGCATTTAGACCGTGCTGGCGCCGTCCTATTTGCTGGGCAAAGATGGATAAACCACCCATCACGGCTGCCCTGACAACTGCGGCATCCGCGCCCACCAACAGGGTATAAACCCCGATCCCGAGCACAGCCGCAACAGCTCCCTGGCGGGGATTTAGCAGCCGGCTAAAAAATCGAGAAAACAATCCTGCCACAATAGTGATGTTAAACCCGGATATGGCAATAATATGCGAAGTCCCAGTATCCCGGAAAGCCTGCTGAACATGATCGGGAATCCCGGTTTCAACCCCTAATAAGATTCCCGCCAGCAGGGAAGCTTCAGGATCAGGCCAGAGCTGGTATAAAACAGCCATCGCCCTGGATTTCAGCCCAAAGATACCACCCATTAGAATATTCCCCTGGCCTGATTCCACTATTTCAACTTCCGCATTGGGCAGATAAACATAGATGCCCTGGTGTTTCAGATAATCCCGATACGAAAACTCTTCTCCTTCTGGTGGTGTTTCCAGATATCCTGTCAGGACTACCCGATCTCCGTACTGAACCTGTTCCTCTACTTTAATTTTCGCCAGCAGCAGCCCATGGACAATGAGAACTTCTCCATCCTTGGTGATTTGAATGTATTCAGTTTTTACCCGGAGGTTGGTCATTTGATCTCGAGAATCCGGAAAATCAATAATCAAACCAGTAAGAGTTACTTGTGAAACTTTGTCGGCATAATTTGTTAGATAACCTGGATCCTGGAAATCCGGCAGTGCTAAAAGGTACCGGATACCGCCGGCGGTAAACGCTACAAAAAGGCTGAGGATCAAGACCTTTGGCACATTTGCCAATCTCTGGTAACCGGGAAATTTCAGCCAGAGAAAGCCGCCGAGGGTCAGACTGCCTCCAACACCAAAAAGAATCCAGGCAAAAACACCCCAGGAAAGGGCATCAGCTGCTATAACTCCCGCAAAAAAAGAGCTGGTTATCCAGATAATCGGCATCTTTTTCCCCCATCGCCGTGGACTTAAAAAACAAATCCCCCTAAAACCTAAAAATTTAACTGTCGTAGATTTTATTCAATATTTACCAGGATAAAATTATCCCGTAGAACACGCTTCTCATTATTTGCTTCATTGGCCCGATACATCAATTGCTGCGCTAGAATCGCTGTTCCAAACACAAACAGGCGCCTGGGCGAGGGGTTTTCTTCTTGCAAAATCACCTCATCCGGGATTTTTAATCTTTTACAAAGGTTCTTAATTTCCATTTCCGCGAAGTTGCCTTCCCCCATATCGCGGATAAATCGGTTCCGTATGTGCCAGATCAAAACCAGATCATGATACTCTGTCTTGCTGATTAAACCAAATCCAAAAGCTGCTTTGATTCTGGCTTCAAAAGTACCCAGTGGGTTTTCTTCCCCCAACAACATCTTGGAAATTTTTTCGTCTTCAACAATAAAACACTCAAGCAGCCGAGAAAGATGGGTATTCAAATAGGTGGTTCCTAGAATTGCCACAGCCCGGTCGCTTTTCTTTTGAAATTCATCAACCAGCCGTTTCCATTCCCGGATAGTTCCAGATTTCAGTTCTTCCATCATTGCTTTCCTCAGATAAAACAATCAGTTTTTATCAGGTCTATTCATTATACATGACAACTTGAGTTCATTGCCAGTGGAAACTGCAATCCTATCGAATTTATTCAGCGGACTTTCCCTTCACTGAATATCCATTCAAATTCTCTTAAATAAATCTCCGCAACTTGCTTACTGTGAATCACCAACGTGTTCTCGTCATTTTTTATTTCCGCGCTGCGGGTAAGATTGTAGGAGCCGGTGACCACAATCCGTTCATCCAGGATAATCACCTTATGGTGCATCTTTTCCGAATGCCCATCTAGTAGAACCTCCAGGTTATGGTCGCGCAATCGACCATATTCAGATCCCAATCCTGAACTCTCCTGGTAAGCATCAACCACACCCCGGATAACAATTCCCTGGTCTGCCTGATAAATGAGCGCATCTGCAATTGGGTCTGACGTGAACGCATAAAACATAAATTCAATTGACTGTTCTGCTTCCAGTATCAGCTCAATAATCCGTGCAGCAGTGGAATCATCCGGTGAAAAATATGTTTCCATTTGTATACTGTCAATAGTTATCACCGGATGGGGTGTGTTTTCCAGGATTATTTCTCCAAAAAACCTTTCCAGGTACATTTCTTCAAACTCAGCCGTGTAATTTTCCGCCACCAGGACAGAACGGATCCGGACCAGATTATTAAGGTGGCGATAAGCGCCGTTCAGGGTCATGTTCATCGAGCCAGTCCAAACTTCTGCCTGGTCAATGATAATAAATTTATTGTGCATTAATCCTTCAGCCTGATCCGGAATAACCGTGATTCCGGCAGCAATTAACTCCTGTATCTCAGGCCGGTCCATTGAATCCTCTTCCACCACTATCCTGACAACTACTCCCCTTTTATGAGCCCGGATAAACGCATTCCTTATTGTCCACAAGTTAAGATCATACAAAGCAGCATCAATTTGATACCGGGCGGCATCCAGCGAGTCAGCAAGCAGCTGGTCTGGTCCATCCTTGAAATCATCATTTACTGGCGCTGTAAAATAGACACTAAAAAACTGATTGGGAGAAGAAAACCCCGCCGGCGTGGTACTGGGAACAGGCTCCAGCCAGCTGGCATCATCCGGACGGCATGCTCCAAGGAAAATCACCAGGCAAAATAACAAACCGGTATAAAGAACTAGTTTTTTTTCTGTTTTCCTGAAATTCAATCTACCTCTCTCAGTCTGCTGATAAGCAGCGGATGAGCACATTTCTCCGGTGAGGTTGAGTTCTGTGTTCAAACAGGTATACCCCCTGCCAAGTCCCAAGATGAAGCTCTCCCCCATCGACAGGAATGCTTAAACTGGTTGCTGTCAGTATGGATCTCATGTGGGACGGAGAATCGTCCCTGCCTTCCAGGGTGTGACGGTACCAGGGTTCCCCCTCGGGTACAAGTTGTTCCAAAAAAGCTTCCAAATCCTGCCGGGCGGTTGGATCATAACTCTCATTGATCACCAGGGAAGCGCTTGTATGAGGGATAAATAGATGGCAAATGCCTTCCATAATTCCCCAATCCTGGATCAATGGGGAAATTTGGTGTGTAATTGGATAAAGTCCTTTCCCCCGGGTTTCTATCTGTATCGTTTCCTTAAACCAATTCACAATCTTCCCTCCTTCTTCCAATTGTACCGGAAAATGGGAATTGAATCTAAAAAGGGCAGCGAGAGATCGCTGCCCTTTTGCTGTTTTATGTGGATTAACTAGGACTAGTCGTCAGATTCGTCGTCAGACTCTTCGTCAGATTCGTCGTCAGACTCTTCGTCAGATTCGTCGTCAGATTCGTCGTCGGACTCTTCGTCAGACTCTTCGTCAGATTCTTCGTCAGATTCGTCGTCTGACTCTTCGTCAGCTTCGTCGTCAGCTTCGTCGTCGAAATCGCCGTCGAAATCATCATCGGAATCTTCATCGGAATCATCGTCAGAATCAACACTGAAAATGTCTCCGCTGTCTTCCGGTCCGGCGCTGAAAGAAGTTGCGCTCTCACCCAGGGCTTGAACGTCCTGTGCTTGCGGTCCCTTATCGCTTTCAACAACATCAAATTCAACCCGCTGACCTTCATCAAGCGTTTTGAATCCGGCTCCGTTGATCGCGCTGTAGTGGACGAATACATCGCCTTCACCATTGTCGCGTTCAATAAAACCGTAGCCTTTTCCTGCGTTAAACCATTTTACAGTACCGGTCTCACGCTCTGCCATAAAAAATCTCCTTCGAACTAAATGAAATGAACTCAGCAGGGCGTTCCCCCTCGTTCTAAACAAATAATTGCTCAAGAAACGTACGTACTGCTCCTGCAGCGGGATTTCTCCAACTACACAGATTTAATATAGCATGAACGGATAAGATCGTCAACTAAACAATGAAGAATTGTGTTTACAACTTTATTATTTTCCTAAATATCAGGGACTTCCAGGCCAGGCGGTTAAAATGGGAAAAATTCCAGGAATTATCATAAGAATCTTAAAACTACTTCAATAATTAAGGAAGAAAATTTTTACTCAGACTGACAAACCCCGCTATAATTAAACTGCCTTATAAAATAATAATCTACTTGATCAAAACAAGGATAACAGGGAATTAGTTTATGAATTTCACCATCACAATATTTCTCTTAATTATCTCGGCTGGTTTTTTTATACTTGGCTTTGCATTTGTGATCACCTCTCTCCGGGAAGGGGAACAAAAGGCTTCAATCTGGTCAGCGGGGATCACACTGACAGGAACCGCCTTATTATCGAGCTCTCTGATGCTTCCTCTGCAGGGGAGAATGATCTTTATCAGTATTCTGTTGGGCTTAGGGTTGTTCATAACGCTGGTTTTTTACTTCCCTCTTGGAAATGAATCCGGAGAAGATAAGAATCCTCTCCACCAGGTTGATGAACGGGAAATCATCTTCGCCAGGGCCCGGCTAATCCCGGGCTCCACCGAATATAAGACATATTACGGGCTCCATCCCGAACACCAGGAACAGGATGATGCCTCACGGAAGAAACCGGGGTTGCTCTCTCCCCAATCCAGCTACGCTGAACCCCTGCACTCGGCTGCTGCTGGAGCCAGTTTCTACCTGACGGATGCTCTCCGGGAAGCAGTGGACGGTCCTGTCGCCGAGCAGAATAAGGATTATTCCCCAGAAATCCTGACTCGGATAGTGAAACACCTCGCGAAATATTACGGCGCCCTGGACTGCGGGATAACAATCCTTAAACCTGCCCATATCTATTCCCATATCGGCCGCGGCAGTGGGAAATACGGCGCACCAGTCGAATTAAAACACAAATTCGCTATCGCCTTCACTGTCGAAATGGATCATCAAATGATCGGCTCAGCCCCTTACCCTCCGATCACCATGGAATCCGGCAGGCAGTATGTTGAGTTAGCCCGGGTTGCCGTGCAGCTGGCGGCTGCAATCCGCTCCCTGGGTTTTCCTGCCCGGGCTCACATTGACGGAAACTATCGGGTTATTGCTCCCCTGGTTGCCAGAGATGCAGGTTTAGGGGAAATCGGCAGGATGGGGTTGCTGATGACTCCCCGCCAGGGTCCCCGCGTGCGGGTCGGCGTGGTGACAACCGATCTGCCCCTGATCGCAGACAGCTACCAGGCAGATGGAAGCCTGATCGATTTCTGCAATATCTGCCAAAAATGCGCTGATAACTGCCCCAGCCAATCCATCCCCCACGGAGATCGAGAGGTAAATAACGGCGTTCTGCGCTGGAAAATTATCCCGGAATCCTGCTACCATTACTGGACTATTATTGGCACTGACTGCGGTCGGTGTCTGGCGGTCTGCCCTTATTCCCATCCTGATAATTGGGCTCATAACCTTGTTCGCTGGGGAATATCCGAATCCGGCACCTTCCGCAGGGCAGCGCTGGTATTGGATGACTTCCTCTACGGGAAAAAACCAGTCTCCGGCCCCAAATCCTTTTTACCTTCAGGGTCAATAAAACAACAGCAATAAAATAAACCTGGCCCATAGGTTTGGG
>JAIORG010000056.1 GCA_021108255.1 Anaerolineales bacterium
CGGATGCCGCCGCAAAAGCCGGTATTGAAATTAACCAACCCTGCGGAGGTCAAGGGCGGTGTGGGATATGCGCTGTCCAGGTTACTTCCGGCAAAGTGCGCCGGCGCAGCACTATGCGTTTATCCGCTGAAGATGTTGAACAGGGTTATGCATTGGCTTGCCAGACTGTCGTTGAAGGGGATGTTTCGGTCATTGTTCCATCTCAGGAAAAAATTCAACAGCACTTAACAACCGGACAGTCTGCGGCAGATGTGTTTGTTCCGCCTGGTTACGATTACCTCAGTGATCAGACTTTTCAGCGGATCTCTCTGGAGTTAAAACCTCCCAGTATGGAAGATCAAACCAGTGATTGGGCCCGATTGAAAACTGCCTTGCTGGGTAAATCCGATCTGGGCAATATTTCTATCTCCTTGCCAGTTCTGCAAAAGTTACCTTCTGTAGTTAGAGAGGGCGATTGGAAGGTCACTGCGATCGTTTTCAAGGACAATGACACAGGAGCATGCGCTTCAGCTGAGGTCATTGATTTACTTCCAGAGCTGATTAAAGAAGATGCGCCTCTTTGGGGAGTTGCAGTAGATATCGGCACTACAACGGTAAAAGTAATGCTGGTAGATTTGATATCCGGTGAGGAAAAAGGACAGGCGTCGGAATATAACAAGCAAATTGCCCGCGGGGAAGATGTTATTTCCAGGATTATTTATGCAGGAAAAGAATCCGGGGATCAAGTTCTCAGGGAATTGGTTGTAGATAGCATTAATGAACTGATTGGCAGAGCTTGTAAACGGGGAAAAACAAAACCAGATCAGATCTATAAAACCATTTTGGCTGGAAACAGCACTATGATGCACCTGTTGTTAAAAATTCCTCCCTCAAGCATTCGCCTGGCTCCCTATATCACAGTTGCTAATCACCTCCCGGTTCTCACTGCAGCAGAAACGGGACTAAACACATTCTGTCAGGGTAAGGTCATTTGCCTTCCTAGTGTTGCCAGCTATGTCGGGGCGGATATTTCGGCAGGAGTCTTGTCGTCCGGTATGGCTGACACTGAAAAGATAACTCTGTTCCTGGATGTTGGCACTAATGGCGAGATGGTTCTCGGTTCAAAGGAATGGTTGGTGACCTGTGCCTGCTCCGCCGGTCCGGCATTTGAAGGCGCTGGAGTTATGCATGGCATGAGAGCCACTACCGGTGCGATCGATGAGGTGTGGATTAATGAAGAGAATTATGAAGCATCCTGGCGCGTTATTGGCGATGGAAAACCAAAGGGTTTGTGCGGAAGCGCTTTGATTTCCCTCCTGGCAGAGTTGTTAATGACCGGGGTGATAAACAAGAGCGGACGATTCGATTTTTCGCTGGAAACATCCCGGATCCGGAAAGGTTCTCACGGCGGAGAATATGTGGTCAGTTGGGCTGATGAGACTGAAATTGGGGAGGACATCATGCTGACTGAAGTGGATATCGACAACCTGATGCGGGCTAAAGCGGCAATATTTGCAGGATTTTCAGTATTGGGTGACAGTGTAGGAGTCCCCCTGGAATCGGTTGAGCAAGTCTTAATTGGCGGCGGATTCGGTCAATTTATTAACGTGGAGAAGGCAATCCAGATTGGATTACTTCCGGATATGCCCTGGGATCGTTTTCAATTTTTGGGAAACACATCCTTAAAAGGCGCTTACCTGGCACTTTTGGATCAAAAGAACCAAGACGCCGTTGCCGAGATTGCCAACAGAATGACTTATATTGAGCTGTCAGCGGACAATCGGTTTTTTGACGCTTTTACCTCAGCGATGTTTTTGCCCCATACAGATAAGGAACGATTTCCTTCCGTGAACCCGGGTGGAAAAAAAATGAAATAGCAATTGATTAAAATGTTGTAAATCAAGCAAAATAATGTAAGTTTTGAGGAGGCACCTGAATGTACATCATTGGAGAGAATATTCATATCATTTCCCCGAAAGTGAAAAAAGCTTTAGCTGAGAAGGACGCGGAATTCTTTAAGAAATCTGCCCTCCAGCAGGTTGAATATGGGGCACAAGCCATTGATTTGAACCTGGGTAGGCAAAAACATACCTGGGAAGAAGTATTTCCCTGGGTGACTACGATTGTTCAGGAAGTTGTGGATGTCCCGCTTTGCATCGACAGCACAAATGTTGATGGTATTGAGGCGGCCCTTAAGGTGATTACAAAGGCCCGCCCCATTGTCAATTCCACATCTGCTGAAGCAGAGCGCCTGGAACAAGTTCCCCTGCTGGCAAAAAAATATAATGCCAAATTGGTCGCCCTGACCCTGAAAAAAGAAGGCATCCCGGTAAGTGCTGATGAGCGGGTAAATATTGCCCTGGAATACCTAATTCCCCGGGCGATGGAAGTAGGCATGGAGGTACCGGATTTGATCATTGATCCGCTGGTGCTCACTGTTTCCGGGTGTCAGGAATACTGTCCGGAATTGATTGAAGCTGTCCGGACTATTAAATTTGCCGGCGATCCCCCACCCTCCATTTCTATTGGACTTTCTAATGTGTCCAATGCTGTTCCCGAAGAGACCCGGCCGATCTTAAACCGGGTGTATCTTGCTATGCTGATGGGGGCCGGTTTGGAAATGATGATTGCTGATCCACTGGATGAGAAACAAAATGAAGTGATCCGAATCATTGAAGAACGGGATGAAAGCACTTCTCTCGGAAAGCTCTACCTTAAATTGCATGATGCAACAGAAGCGATGGAAGAGATAACCAAGGACGATGTTGACGAGAATGACCCGGAGCAGATGGCTGTTTGGAAATCTGCCCAGGTGCTTTTGAACAAAGTGATTTATGCTGATTCGTTTTTAGAACAATAAATCTACATCGTATTTGATAAAAAATGGCTCCCGGAGTTAATAAAACTACGGGGGCCTTCTCTATTAAGGTTATGCTAAACGGCATGTTATCAAAGGAAGAATGCAAGGGTTAGGGGGAAGGTGAATCATCTATAATAAATAAAGCTAAATTAAGCACATTTCTTCCTTATCTAGAGGATAGAACTGGAGGGTTCATGTCTGAAGACAACATTAATATCGAGGAATTGCTGGAAAAAGCAAAAAAGCCGGCAGCGGATGCACTTAAGCTGCATCCTTTCTACAAAGGGAAAATGGAAACTACCCTCAAGTGCACTGTGCGGGGAATCGATGATTTTGCGATCTGGTATACCCCCGGTGTCGCAGCGCCTTGCCGGGAAATCTACCAGGACCCGGAGATGGTATATCAGCATACCAGCAAGGGGAATACGATCGCTGTTATCAGTGATGGTACCCGGGTATTGGGATTAGGAGATATAGGACCGAAAGCCGGACTTCCGGTTATGGAAGGCAAAGCGCTCTTGTTTAAATATCTTGGGGGGGTTGATGCTGTACCGATAATGCTTGACACAAAAGACCCTGACGTTTTCATTGAAACCGTATTGTTGCTGCAGGCATCCTTTGGGGGCATCAATCTGGAGGATATTGCCCAGCCGAAATGTTTCAGGATACTGGATGAACTGAAGGAACGGGCGGAAATCCCCGTCTGGCATGATGACCAGCAGGGTACTGCGACAGTGACCCTGGCAGGGTTAATGAATGCCCTGAAAGTAGTGGGCAAGAAGAAAGAAGACATACAAATAGCCTTTATCGGCACAGGGGCTTCCAATGTTGCAATCTCACGCCTAGTATACAGTTGGGGCGTAGACCCGGGAAAATGCTTCATGGTAGACAGCAAAGGCATTCTGGGTCGGCACAGGGAGGATATTGAATCCAAACAAGAGGTATTTAAGGATAAATGGCGATTGTGTCAACAAACAAATCAAGAAGGGCGCCAGGGCGGAATCGGGGAAGCCATGAAGGGAGCGGATGTGGTGATTGCCTTATCCAAACCCGGCCCGGATGTAATTAAACCCGAATGGGTTCAGGGTATGAATTCAGATGCCATCGTTTTCAGCTGCGCCAATCCGATCCCGGAGATATGGCCCTGGGTGGCAAAAGAGGCAGGTGCCAGAATTGTTTCCACCGGGCGGTCTGATTTTCCCAACCAGGTAAACAACTCCCTGGGTTTCCCCGGAATCTTCCGGGGTGTATTGGATGTACGCGCAACGACCATCACTGATGAGATGTGTTTCGCGGCTGCGGAGGCACTTGCAGATCAGATTGGAGATGATCTGGATGAGGATCACCTTCTTCCTACCATGGATGATTGGGAAGTCTTTGCCAGGGAAGCTGCCGCAGTAGGAATGAAAGCCCAGGAACAAGGTGTAGCCCAACTGGAAAAATCGTATGATGAATTATTGGAAAGCGCTACAAAAGTCATCAAGCGGTCGCGTGATTTAACTACACTGATGGAAGGACAAGGCTTTATCCTGCCGCCACCTGAGGATTAATGAGCTGTAATTCAATCCAGTGAAGTTGGTTACACCTCTTAAACCTGATAAATCAACTAGATAATTACCCAGCGAGGATACTTGAAAATTTTATGGTATCCTCGCTGGCAGGGTTAAAACGGAGATTTCTCCCTAAAACCGGATGATTTTATTGGGATAATGAAAACTGCCCCTTGCACAATCCTCAAACGATGTATACTAAATCTAATATTAAAGATAACAGGAACAGGTAAATTTGCTTGTCTTGTGCATTAGTAGTTATTCTTTGGCTGGGATAAAACGATCTAATCCAGAAGTTGACAGAAGTAGAAAGTAATTTATAATCAAATCCCAAGCACTTTATTGGAATAAAATCCTCAGGGGGAGATTCCTAAAGGCAAAATCTAACAGTTACCTACCTTTAGGCTGTACCGTCAGGGGAATAAACATCGTTGGCGGTAATTGGTGAGGGACTCAATATTGGTATCTATCTTCAGCATACTGTTTTAAATGATAATTTCCCCGGTAGTTTTTGGGATAAAATAACTTACTACATTGAATTTGCTAAGGAGGTGATAACAGGAAATATATTCTTATAATACTGCATATAATTACCCATTTATTTCTCATTTCTCATGAGGAGGAGAAACTGTGACAAAAAAACTATTTTATATACTTATCGCTTTGCTGCTTTTTAGCTCCCTGGTCTTGGGCGCCTGTGCGACAACACCAGAACCGACAGAAGAAGTCGTCGTTGAAGAGCCAGTTGAAGAGGTTGTGGGAGAAAAAATTCCCCTGACCCTTTACTACATGCCCGTAACCCGCTTCTATTACCCCAGCCCGAAAGAAATTGCTGAGGGTATGGCAGCTGATATGGCGAATGCTGGATTTGATGTTCAGCTTGAGCTCGCTGGCGACTGGCCCACTTACCTGGGTTTGCGCCGTGAGGGTAACCTCGATGGTCTCTACATGCTTGGTTGGGGTGGAGACAATGGTGACCCCGACAACTTCCTGAATTACTTCTTCGGATTTGCCGGTGCTGACAAGGTTGGGGATGACCCCTCAACTTGGGTAAAGAGCCCAGAAGCCCGCGAAGGTTGGTATGCCAACACGGAAGTTGCCTACTTGCTTTACCAGGCTGCTATCAATCCGGATCAGGCAGCCCGAGAAGCGATGTACCAGGAAGTTGAGGCACTGCTGCATGAAGACGTTGCCCGCATTTGGGTTGCTCATAACAATACACCCTTGGTTTTCTCCAGCACGGTCAGCGGTTATGTGCCGCAGCCTGTAGGAGCAGACTATTTTGAGGGTGTTGTCGTTGAAGGTTCTGACACCTTTGTCTTTGGACGCGGTGGCGACTCAGTCCAGCTGGACCCCGCTGTTGTTACTGATGGTGAAAGTTTCCGTGTAACCGGACAGGTTCTGGAACCTCTCTACCAGTATGAACCCGGATCCACTAAACCAATCCCCGCGCTGGCAGAATCTTGCACAGCCAATGCCGAAAGCACTGAATGGGTTTGTGTTCTCCGCCAGGGTGTGAAATTCCATGACGGCACAGACTTTAATGCTGACGCAGTGATTTTCAACTTTGATCGCCAGCGTTATACTACCCATGCCCAGCACTATGAAAGCCAAGTGTACGAGTACTATGAGTACATGTGGGGCGGCTTTGACGATGACAGCATCATCACCGCAGTTGAAAAAGTTGATGATTTCACTGTAAAATTTGTACTCGCTGAACCTCTGGCACCCTTCCTGGCCAACCTGGCAATGGATATCTTCGCGATTTCCAGCCCGACTGCTATGGAAGCGGCTGGTGAAGACTACGGTCTTCCCTCCAATGGCGCCGTGGGAACCGGACCCTTCAAGTTTGTGGAATGGGTAGAAGGTGACCACGTTACCGTTGAAGCCAATGTAGACTACTGGGACGGCGCGCCCACAGTGGATCAGATTGTGTTCCGGGTCATCGCGGACGACTCCGCTCGCTTCCTGGCCTTACAGGCAGGCGATATCCATGGCTTTGAACAGGCCGTGGTTGAAGATCTGGTTACAGCTGAAGCTGCCGATGATCTTTATGTTATGACCAGACCAGCCCTCAACACTGGCTACCTGGCCTTCAGCTATAAGATCGTCGAGTTCCAGGATGTCCGAATCCGTGAGGCACTTGCTCACGCCATCAACCGTGAAGGGTTAATTGAAAACTTCTACGGCGCGTATGGTGAAGCTGCAGTTAACTTCCTGCCTCCGTTGATCTGGGGCCACAACTACGATATCGTAGATTGGACCTATGATCCTGAGCTTTCCAGAGAACTTCTGGCAGAAGCTGGATTCCCGGATGGTATAAGTGAAGTGACCATTGACCCTGCTTATGGAACTGAGTAATAAATGTCAGGGATTCTTTGAATTCCCGATAAGTTAGGTTAGGTCATTCTGATGGAAAAAAGGAGGGGCGTTAACCGCCCCTCCTTTCTGTAAGAAAAAACAGGAGGAAATCTTTGATTCGATATATATTTAGACGAATACTCTCTGTCCTCCCGACACTGATCGGTGTAACATTTGTGATTTTTATGTTTCAGCGTCTGATACCCGGAGATCCGGCAATTGCCATGCTGGGGGAACATGCTACCGACGAAAGTATCGAACGGATCAGGGAGCAACTTGGTCTTAATCGTCCGCTTTTCCTGGATCGGGAAGCCCTTGTTGATGATGACATACCGGGGTTTTTCGACAGTCAGTATATGCGATATATGGAGCGTCTCAGCCATTTGGATTTAGGGGATTCTATACATCGCCGCATCCCGGTAATGGAAACGCTTAAACTTCGTTTTCCTGCTACGGTGGAACTTTCGCTATTATCCATGATCATTGCAGTAATTATAGGAATACCAGTTGGCATTGTATCTGCTTCACGCAGGAATACTGCCATCGACAGTATCAGCATGGTTGGATCATTAATTGGTGTCTCCATGCCGATCTTCTGGTTGGGGATAATGGAAATCATGCTTTTTGCGGTTATTTTACAGTGGCTTCCGGCAGGCGCGCGTTTGAGTACAGGGGTTGAGATTGAATCAATTACTAACCTGTACCTGATTGACAGTTTAATTACTGGAAACATGGAAGGATTTGCAGACGCGTTAAGCCATATTATCATGCCTGCAGTTGCCCTGGCTACGATTCCGATGGGAATTATCGCCCGCATGACCCGTTCCAGCATGCTGGACGTGTTGCAGGAAGATTACATCCGGACGGCTAAAGCCAAAGGCTTAGGAGGAAGGCTGGTTCTTTTCCGTCATGCGCTCAAGAATGCCGCACTGCCTGTAGTGACAATTATTGGTTTGCAGGCTGGCACCTTGTTGGCTGGCGCCGTATTAACCGAGACGATCTTTTCCTGGCCAGGTATTGGGCGGTGGATTTACGACGCAATCCTTGGCCGTGATTATCCAATTGTGCAGGGCGGAACCCTGTTAATTGCAATCGTTTTTATTGGTGTTAATTTTCTTGTGGATATTTTATATGCGCTCCTGGATCCGCGCATTCGGTATAAATGAGGATGCTTTATGGCTAAGATCAACCCTGAAGAAATCACTGTAACGGATTTTGCCGTCCGGGAACATCGTTCCTTGTGGGGCGACGCCTGGCGGCGATTAATTTCAAGCAATACTGCCCGTCTTGGCATGTTTATTGTGGTCCTTTTTGTTTCCTCGTCAACCCTTTCACATTATTTCTGGAAATATGAACCTAAAAAGGATCTTGATTATTCACTTAAATTAAAAGCTCCTAATTTAATTATTACGGAGGAGATCCCCTCAACACATCTCTTTGGAACGGATAAACTTGGACGGGATATCTTCCGCAGAGTAGTTCATGGTGGTTGGAATTCCTTGCGAGTTGGCATTGTCGCTGTGAGCATTTCATTGTTCTTCGGAGGTGCGGTGGGCCTGATGTCTGGCTTCTATGAAACTGTCACAATGACAATGGTAGAACGGCTGATCCTTTTTGGGACGACAGGTTTCCTGTTGGGATTTCTTTCCGCCTGGATCGCGAACCAGTACTTTCAACTGGTCTTGTATACCGGATTGGGTTTAGCTGCCGGATATTATCAGGATTTATTCAAGGGAAAATTCCTACGGATGGTTACCTTTAGTATCCTGGGAGCATTTTTCAGTGCTGTACCCGGGCTTTTTATCAGTCCAACAGTGGCATTAATTTGCGGGTTGTGGGGATTATTCACCGGGGTACTCTTGTCTCGCCCTTTAGACGGTAAATTCTTCTCGAATGTAATGATGCGATTGATGGATATTGTGCTTTCATTCCCGGGTTACCTGCTTGCGATCGCGATTGTGGCATTTTTAGGACCAGGTCTCGGGAAAGGGATGATAGCGATTGGTGTTGTAGGCATCCCGGTCTATGCGCGGCTTACCCGTTCAGTTGTGTTGGCGATTATTCACAAAGAATATATTCTTGCGGCACAATCAGTAGGTGAGTCACACGGCCGGATCATCTTCCGGCATGTAACACCCAATATCCTTTCTCCAATCATAGTTCAGACTACAATGGGTCTGGCAAGCGCAATACTTTCCGCTGCCGCACTTGGTTTCCTTGGTCTGGGTGCAATCCCACCGGAACCAGAGTGGGGAGCCATGCTGGGCGAAAGCTATCGGTATCTGACCAGCGGAGCCTGGTGGGCAGTCTTGTTCCCCGGTTTGGCGATCATGTTAAGTGTGCTTGGCTTTAATTTACTGGGAGATGGCTTACGTGATGCGCTTGATCCCAAACTGCGCACGTAGGGATAAATTATATGAATCCAATATTAGAAATTAAAAATTTAAAAACCCGTTTTTATACCCAGGATGGGGTAGTTAAAGCGGTTAACGATGTTTCATACACAATGAGCAGTGGGGAAATCCTGGGGGTTGTGGGAGAAAGCGGCTGTGGGAAAAGCGTTCATGCCTTGTCTATGATGCAGCTTATCCCGGATCCGCCAGGAAAAATCACCAATGGTGAAATCTGGTTTGATGGCCGTGATCTGCTCACGCTCAACGAGGATCAGATGCAAAAAGTCCGTGGTCGTGATATTGCCATGATTTTTCAGGACCCGATGACTTCTCTGAATCCGGTCTTCACTGTAGGATTTCAAATTGTTGAGGCACTTTTGCTCCACAATGATATGACAAAAGAAGAAGCAAAAGAACGGGCGAGCGATTTACTGAATCTGGTTGGGATTCCGGGCGCAAAACAACGTTTGAATGATTATCCACATCAGTTCTCAGGCGGTATGCGGCAGCGGGCGATGATTGCCATGGGTTTATCCTGTGAACCCAGACTACTTATTGCGGATGAGCCAACCACAGCCTTAGACGTTACTATTCAAGCCCAAATTATCGACCTGGTGAAGAAGCTGCAGGATGAGCTGGGTATGGCAATCATGTGGATTACCCATGACCTCGGTGTGGTGGCAGAATTGGCTCATACCATCAATGTGATGTATGCTGGTTCTATTATAGAGACTGGGAAAATCCGGAATATCTACAAACAAACCCGCCATCCTTATACAATTGGACTGCTTGGGTCTTTACCCCGGCTGGATGACTCCCCAGGTACTGAATTAGTCTCAATTCCGGGTTTGCCGCCAGACCTTGTGGCACTGCCCGAAGGATGCCCTTTCGCTGCCCGGTGCGGATACCGCATTGATCAGTGTTTAACTGAGAAACCACCGTTAGTGGAAATAGACGGAGAGAATCATTCCGTTGCTTGTTGGCGTTGGGAAGAGATAGCAGGGATGGGAACAAAATGAGCAAAGATAACAAAATTCTTGTTGAAGTCCGAAATTTAAAAAAATATTTCCCGGTTACTGGCGGCTTATTCTTTAATAAAACCAAGGAAGTGAAAGCGGTTGATGGTGTGAGTTTCGATATATATCAAAAGGAGACACTAGGGCTTGTCGGTGAAACCGGATGCGGAAAGACGACAGTCGGCAGGACTATGCTGCATTTATACGAACCGACGGCCGGGGATATCCTGTTTGATGGAGTTGATCTAAATTCCCTGGGAGAAAGAGAACTGCGGCATACCCGACGAAGAATGCAGATGATCTTTCAGGACCCTTATGCATCATTAAATCCCAGAATGACGGTTGGGTCTATCGTGGGAGCTCCCCTGGATGTCCATACAAAACAAAATAGAAAAACCAAACAAGCCCGTGTTCAGGAATTGCTGGATATTGTGGGATTAAATCCAGACTTTGTAAACCGGTATCCCCACGAGTTTTCCGGCGGACAGCGGCAGCGGATTGGAATTGCCCGAGCGCTGGCTTTGAATCCGGAGTTTGTGGTTTGCGATGAGCCCATATCTTCATTGGACGTTTCGATTCAGGCCCAGGTTGTCAATTTACTGGAAGAACTTCAAAAAAGACTCGGTTTGACCTATCTCTTTATTGCTCATGATTTGAGTATGGTCCGTCACATCAGCGATCGGATGGCAGTGATGTATCTGGGCAAGGTTGTGGAACTGGCAGACCGGGACGAGATATTTTTAAACTCCCTGCATCCTTACACCCAGGCTTTAATGTCTGCGGTACCAGTTCCTGATCCAGACTTAGCAGAAAAGAAGGATCGGATTATTCTGGATGGAGATATCCCAAATCCATCCAATCCGCCAGTGGGATGTAATTTCAATACCAGGTGTCCTGTTGCCAAAGAGATCTGTTTTACAGATGAGCCGGAGTATCGGGAAGAAAAGGAAAATCATTGGGTTGCCTGTCATTTTCCACAGAAGCTTCAATCATAATTAATTTTTCCCGTTGTGATGATAAAACCTCCCGGCATATCTGTCAGGGAGGTTTTATACTATATGCACAGCTAATTTTTGACGAACGATGTCCAATCCCGAACCCTGTTTTTGAGAATTGTTGCATGGAGCAGAATTATGAATAGTACACCTCGGCTTACCTGGGAAGCCATAACGCTAAAACTGCATAATCCATTTCGATTGTCAACAGGGGTGAGCACAACCCGGCGGGCTTATTGGATTCGATTGACAGACGATGAGGGTTGGGGGGAAGGGACCATTCCGCCATACTATAACGTTAAAGATGATGATATGAAATCATTCTGGGATAACGCTTCTCAGCAGAAAATTCCCTTTCCCGATGATCCATCTGAGATCTCATCCTGGATCGGGCAGGAAGGTCCAGCGCCTGCTAGAGCTGCCCTTGATTTAGCCCTTCATGACAGGATTGGGAAGAAACTCAATTTGCCATTATATGAATTATTAGGTTTGCCGAAACCTGCGCCTGTGTCCACTGCCTTTACTATCAGCATATCTTCTCTGGAGGAGATGGCGCAAATGGCAGCCGAGCGCCCTCAATATCCCATTATCAAACTGAAATTAGGCAGTGATGATGATATCGGCCGGGTTGCCGCAGTGCGTAGTGCCCGTCCTGATGTGAAGTTATATGTAGATGCTAATGCTGGTTGGTCGCCAGATGAAGCAGTGAAGCTCGCAGCAGCGTTAGCTCCCTATCACATCGAGATGATAGAACAGCCTGTGCCAGGCGAAGATATTGAGGGTTTAGGCTATGTTCAGAAGCATACTGATATCCCAATTGTCGCTGACGAGTCAGTACAATCCATCGATGACATTGAAGAGTTGGCAAAAGCGGGGGTTCAGGGGATTAACTTGAAATTGATGAAGATTGGCGGCCTGGCACCTGCGATGCAAATGCTGAGACGGGGAAGGGAACTGGGATTAAAAATAATGCTTGGCTGTATGGCGGAGACCTCGCTGGGTGTTACTGCCATGGCTCACTTGAGTGCCTGGGCAGATTGGATAGATCTTGATGCACCCCTGCTAATTTCTAATGATCCGTTTGAGGGAATTAACTATGATGACGCGCAAATTTCCTTACCAGACCGCTTCGGTATAGGTGTTGAAATTAGGAAATAGAAAGCATTGGCAACCGCAGGTGTTGAACCAGGACAAGGATAACTCGCCAGATCGGGATCGGAGTATAGGAGAAACTAAAATACCACCTGAAAACGATCCTGAAGCAATACTAATTTCCTCATATTAGCATGATTTAATTGACATTCTTTCAATACCAAACTACAATGTAGAATGACTGAGACCGATGACTCAAATCAGTTGGGAGGGATTATGAGCGCCTGGCGAGGAAAATATGCCATCGGGTTAACAGGTAATATTGCCACCGGGAAGAGTGTTGTAAGGAAGATGCTTGAGCATTTGGGCGCATATGGAATTGATGCGGACGTGCTGTCTCATCGTGCCATTATGAAGTCTTCTCCTGGCTATCAACCCGTTATTGATACGTTCGGACGATGGGTTTTGGGGGCAAATGAAGAAATTGATCGTGCCAAACTCGGTGAAGTGGTGTTTAAGAATCCAGACGCGATGCTTCGCCTGGAAACAATCATTCACCCGCTGGTCAGGCAGGCGCTGGATGTCCTGGTAAAAAAATCTTCCCACGGGGTAATAGTGATCGAAGCGATCAAACTATTGGAATCAGAAATGAATAGTCTATGTGACCAGGTTTGGGTCACAATGGCACCTACTGATTTGCAACTTGAGCGCCTGGTAGATAAACGGAATATGACCAAGCGAGAGGCGGAAGACAGAATCAATGCCCAGCTGCCGGTAACAGCAATACTTACTAAGGCAGATGTTGTAATTGAGAATAATGGTTCATTTGAAAAGACATGGAAACAAGTTTATGATGCGTGGCAGATCATTACCCAGGAAGAGCCGGATTTTAAACCGCTCCCCAGTAAATCCTACGGCAAGCTGGATGTCCGCAGAGCAACTCCTGAATCTGCAGAGCAGATTGCAAGTTATATGAGTCAAAACAGCCGCACAAAAAAGAAGATGACCAAGGATGACATCATGGCAGCATTCGGAGAAAAGGCATATATGCTGCTGCTTTCTGATGAAGAGATTATCGGGTTGCTGGGTTGGCAGGTAGAAAACCTGATTACCCGGGTGGATGATGTCATATTAAATGAGGGTCTGGCAATCCAGAAAGGTTTAGAAGCGCTGATGAATTATGTGGAAGAATCTTCTAAAGAACTTCAGAGCGAGGCGGCGCTGCTTTTCCTCCCTCCCTCACTGGCTCAACATGAGAACCTGTGGAGCGCCTTGGGGTACCAGGCCCGGACAGTAAAAGATCTCCAGGTGAAAGCCTGGCAAAATGCAGTGATGGAGTCTATGCCTCCTGGAACCGTCCTGCTGTTTAAACAACTTAGAAAGGACCGGATCCTGCGTCCTATGCAGTAAAAATAATTTTGTTTCAGGTATAACATAGTGATCATAAATCTTTGGAATTATTTGCTGTTTATATTCAAGCGGGCAAGTTGGCTCAGTGTTGTTGATATCCTTCTTGTAGCCGCAGTCGTGTTCTTTTTGCTCTACACGCTGAGGGATACCAAAGCGCTGGTTCTTCTGCGTGGTGTTTTATTCTTAATTGTAGTCATCAGCTTACTCTCCAGCCTCAGGGTACTGCCTGCGTTTTCTTGGCTGACCGCAAATACACTGCCAACGATGCTTCTAGCTATCCCGGTAATTTTTGCTCCAGAAATCCGGCGGGTATTGGAACGGATAGGAAGGACGGGGTCAATTTTAGCCCAGGATAATTTTTCCACAGAAACGGAACGGATCATTCAAACTGTTGTGCATGCATCAAGACGAATCGCTGAAAGGAAATACGGAGGGTTGATAGTGTTTTCTAGGCTGGATTCCCTCCAGGCCTATATTGAAACCGGTGTGCGCCTCGGGGCAATTGTTAACCCGGAGACGCTGATCCAAATCTTTTATCCAAAAACACCGCTGCATGATGGAGCAATTATTATTGCTGATGAAGTAATTGCTGCGGCTGGTTGTGTGTTACCTCTCTCCTCAAGCGGAGTACTGGAAGAATCGCCGGAACGCTCCATGGGATTGAGGCACCGGGCAGCTTTAGGCGTTGCAGAAGAGAGTGATGCTATTGCGGTTGTGATTTCGGAAGAGACAGGGATTGTTTCCCTTGCTTATGATGGAAAAATTGATAAATATGTACCGTTGGATGAACTTCAGGGTAAATTAAACGGGTTTTTCAAATCAGACCAAGCTTCAAAATCCCTCTTTGCTCGATTAATTAACAATTTCCAAGGAATTTTTAAATGAGGTTTTTACGCTGGTTAGGCAGAAATCTTACTTCGTTGATCCTGTCGCTTTTGTTGGCGATCGTAATCTGGACTTCTGCTGTTACGTCAACCAACCCGAATATTGAGGCAGAATTAACTGTTCCGCTAGAAGTGATTCAACAAGCTACAGACCTTGCTATTGTTGATCCCCTGCCGGAGACAGTTACCTTGAAGATACTGGCTCCGGAAAGCATTATTCAACAGATCGAAGAAAATAATCCAATAACAACTTATATAGACCTTACCGATATCGAGGCAGGTACCTATCGGTTTCCTGTCCTGGTGAGGATTCCGGATCAGCTAGAACCGATCAGTATCCTGGAACAAAGTCCTAAGCAGCTCGAACTAAAAGTCAGCAACTTGATCTCGAAAATATTTACAATCTCTATCCAGGTAGAGGGCGAACCTGCAATCGGATACAAAACAAGTGGGTTGGACTGGGACGAGGTTTTAGCTACTGTCACAGGACAGGAAACGAAAGTGGATGCTGTGGCGTCTGTGGTAGGGATATTAAATATATCAGACGCTAGTGGAACGATTTCAGAAGAATTAACCCTCCAGGCTCAGGATAATAATGGTGACTTAGTGGATGGCATCACACTCACCCCGGATACTATCCGGGTGGAACAGGTTGTCAGCCTGCAAGGCGGATACAGAAACGTGGCGGTCAATGTGACCACAGAGGGCACCGTCGAACCTGGCTATAGGTTTACCAGCATTACCCCTGCGCCTCCGACAGTGATGGTTTTTTCAGAAAACCCACAATTGGTTGAACAGCTTCCTGGTTATGTAAATACCAAACCGCTTGATTTAACCGGGGTGGACGGATACTTAGAAACCATACTGGAGTTTGATCTGCCGGAAGGTATTACAGTGGTTGGAGACCCAACCGTTCTTGTACAAGTCAATGTCACAGCGCTAATAACCAGTATGACCATCTCCCGGGAGATTGAGATTATCGGTCTCTTACCCGGTTTATCGGCTGTAGTTTCTCCATTACAGGTTAGTGTTCGAATCTCTGGTCCGGTTCCGGTCTTGGATAATCTTACCTTGCGTGACATCAGAGTTATTGTTGACCTGACAAATCTTGGAGTTGGTGTTCATACCGTGACGCCGACGGTTGAAATACTTCCAGAAGATGTGATCTGGGAGGATATCTCACCGACGACGGTTGAAATTGTGATCGAGCAAGGCACAGCAAGCACGACTGTTCCCTAAATATAACCCAAATCAAAAACTGAATGCTTATGCAGAAACCAGTAGTTGTCATCGTTGGTCGCCCAAATGTGGGTAAAAGTACTCTTTTCAATCGTCTGGCTGAAAGAAGGATGGCCATAGTCGATGATATACCCGGGACCACAAGAGACCGCCTGATCACAGAGGTTGAGTGGACGGGGGTGATTTTTGATATCATCGATACCGGGGGCTTGGATCCAACCCAGGTAGGTCCGGGGAAGAACCAGGAACCCTTATCCATAGGATCCCACCAATTCATCGAACAAATCCGGACACAAGCGGAAATGGCGATTCGGGAAGCTGATGCAATCTTGTTCACAGTAGATGGACAGTCTGGTGTTACACCGGCGGATCGGGAGATAACTAACTCCTTAAGAAAAGCTCAACAGATGAGGGATGGAGAACCTTTCCCCCCCATTCTATTGGTAGTCAACAAATGTGAAAGCGATCAGGTTCGGCAAAACGCAGTGCAATTTTATGAACTGGGTTTTAATTCAATGCACATTGTCTCGGCCATTCATGGATCTGGAACAGGGGATATGCTGGATGAATTGGTTCAGCTGCTTCCAGAGGGGGGTGAAGAAGAAGAGGATACATCTGTAAAGATCGCCATTGTTGGGAAACCTAATGTGGGGAAATCCAGTTTGTTAAATAAGATATTGGGTGAAGATCGGGTAATAGTAAGCTCTATTCCTGGAACTACCCGGGATTCAATTGATACCCGCCTGGTTTATAACGAGGTGCCAATCACGATCATCGATACCGCGGGAATTCGCAAACGAGGGAGTATTGACCCCGGGGTGGAAAAATTCAGCGTGTTAAGGGCGATGAAGACTATCGAGCGATCTGACGTGGCACTGCTGGTAGTTGATGCTTACGAAGGGATTAAATCCCAGGACACACACATCGCAGGTTACATCCTTGACGAGTGGAAAAGTGTTGTTGTTATTATCAATAAGTGGGATTTAATTGAAAAAGATACTCATACCATGGCTGAATTTACCGAGTTTGTTCGCTATGAATTGAATTTTATGGATTATGTGCCAATCCTGTTCACTTCAGCATTGTCAGGAAAACGGGTTGACAAGATACTTTCCCTGGCTTTGCAGGTCCAGAAGGAAAGACTGGTCAGGCTGCCAACCTCACAGGTTAACCGGATTGTTCAGCATGCGCAGGATAAACATCCGTCACCCTCAAAAGCGGGCAAACACCTGAAAATTTACTATGGATCTCAAGTGCGAAATGATCCTCCTATCTTCTTACTGCATGTGAACGATCCAAAATTAGCCCATTTCACCTACCTGAGATACCTCGAAAATCAAATTCGAGAACAGGTCCCATTTACCGGAACACCAATTAGAATTATTCTCCGCGGCAGATAGGATTTTCTCCCTTTAGCATTCTAGAAATTAAAAACTTCATACCGGGAGGGGAATACGGGCAATTAAATCAATCAGGTAGTATTTTCCTTCCCCCTTGCCCTTAATGGACAGGGATTATATAATCTGACACACAATATGAAGTGAATACATAAAAATGACTATTGAATTTGAATCTATCTCCACAGAGAACGAAGAAAATATACCCGAAAAACCCAATTTGCTAGGTGTATTAATTGACATCCTGGAAACCTTGCTGCTTTCAGTGGTGCTGTTTTTCCTCATCAACGCCGTGTCAGCCAGGATAAGAATTGACGGTTCGAGCATGGAACCCAACCTGCATCACGGTGAGTTTGTGATTGTCAGTAAAATTAATTACCGATTTGGTGAACCAGAACGCGGAGATGTGGTTGTCTTTGATTTTCCACGAAACATCACCCAGGAATATATCAAGCGGGTGATTGGTTTGCCAGGGGAACATATTCTGGTCGAAGATGGGAATGTTTATGTAAACGAAATCATATTGTCGGAGCCTTATCTCATTATGGAGCCACGGTATGAAGGCGAATGGGTTGTTCCTGAAGACACCTTGTTTGTGCTAGGAGATAACCGGAACAATTCATCCGATTCCCATACCTGGGGAATGGTTCCCATGAACAATGTAATCGGGGAAGCGCTGGTGGTCTACTGGCCTCCGTCTTCATGGGGCCTGATTAATGGGACAAATCCTGTTCTAGCATCAGATTAAACAGGTACAAGAATAAAAAACTACTTTCGGATCTTGTGATATAGGTCCGGTTTCGATGAACAGTAAGGTAAAAGATAAATCGGAAGCAAGAAACTCCTGATTTCAGGATGTTTCTGTTATCATACAAGTTGGGAATCAGGTATTGAAAAACACCAGATCCTGGCAGGATGGTGTTGGTTTTGCGTCTGTGTTAGACAGAATTGATTAATCACTTTCAGGAAATGGAGAAGCAGGCATTATCCGGAGTTATAGTATGTCACAAGGGGCATTAACAAAACGCATCATCTCCGTCCATGTGTTGATGGCAAGTTACCGGATTGCCGGGTCTGTAAAGGTCAGCAATTCCGGGCTGAATGGATTGCTCACGGATTCGACCAGTTCGTTCATGACAATCATGGATGCCAGCTTAGGACGCATTCATGACCCTGATTTTTTGGTGCAGAAGCTGGAAGATCTTCGCCTGGTGAAGGATAAAATTCACTGCGTCAGTTTAAAACGCCGTCAGGATATTGGGCCAAAAGGAATCACTCGCCCGGGGTATAAAAATGTAAATGCCTTTAATATTGCTGTTACAGATTCCACGTATGAATATGAAGGTACTCTGGAATGGCCGGGACGGTTTGATTTCACCGCTTTGATGTCTGGAGGGACTTGGGAGTACCTGCCAATATTTGAAGGAACAGTGAGGTCGATTGTTTATCCTGAACTGGAAATTAAAAGCGAGGCGTTGTTGATCAACCGTAAACATATCGCAACTTTTACTCATGGTCTGCGAAAAAGTGGAGAGATATAAGGCGGGCAACAAAGGAACCGGAGGGCATTTAGGGTTGACCTGACCCAGAGGGAATGGTAAAATTTTTGCCGTTCGAAAGAGTATCTTAATTAACCAAAACATGCCCCCATCGTCTAGGGGACCAGGACATAACCCTTTCAAGGTTAAGACCGGAGTTCGAATCTCCGTGGGGGCACACATACTAGGCAAAACTGCTCTGAATATTGAATAGAGCAGTTTTTGTTTTAATTATTTTTTTTATTGAAACCGTTTTCTTAATAAAGAGCTAAGAGAATACTCACTGGAAGTCCCCACATACTGGATTCCTGAACTTGTTTGATCTCATATCCCGCGTCAGAAATGAGCGAAAGGACAGGGATCGGACGGCAGTCTAGAAGCCAGGGATACCGGGTATGGAGCCGACTCATACAACTTGCCCGCAGGCATTCCGTCCGCGGTGGGTTTCTTGTCCACGCAGCTGTATTCTGATTGTTATTTATCCCAAGGTGACTGACTGGTGTTTCTTTCCTCCCTCAATCCACTCAAGTTCAATTTCCAACTGTTTCTTAAGACCATTTTTCTTGGCTTGTTCATAGTATTCCAACTCAAAATCTACCGAGTCCGGCAATTCTACTGTGACATCCTGCCCAGCCTGGACCAGGGTGACCTGCCCGGTCTCTATTTTGTCCGCTAATTCCCGTAGAAAGGACGCAACCTCGGGGAGGGTCTTTCGAAGCTCACTTTTAACGATGACATTCTTTTTTGCCATGCTTCTACTCCTTTTAATTATTTATCTAACTTTAATTGTCATTGTAGCGTAAATTATTTAGGGAATAGTAAGAAATCTATAATATCCACTACAAACTAAATAGTCCCTAAATCAAAATAGTGTACGTTATTTTCGCTGTAGAGTCTGATATATGATAGAAGGTTTAAAGGTTGGAAGGTTAGCAGGCGGGGAAGTAAATGCCCTGGGGATTGGGAAACTGGGCTCTTCGATTTCCATCTCGGCGGAGTTTATGCAGAGCCCTTCGACTTCCTCCTCGGTTACACTCGGAGTC
>JAIORG010000139.1 GCA_021108255.1 Anaerolineales bacterium
AAATCGCGGCCTAGTTAATCTAAGTCCCACCGTTGTGGGACTTCTGTGTGAACCTGCACTATAATTAATACTAATATGGATTTAGGATTCAATAGTGAGGGGGAAATTTATGCGAGCTTCATATTCGCGGATATTCATTCATCTGATTTGGACTACCTGGGATCGGCTTGATCTAATTGACGATACGCTGGAACCGATTTTGTACAACTTTATCGCAAAAAAGTGCAGGCAGCAAAACGGGATACTGCTGCAAATTGGTGGAACTTCCAATCACGTTCACCTATTAGTGAAATTACTTCCAGCGATAAATATTGGACAATTTGTAAAAAACATAAAAGGATCATCCTCTCATTACATTGCCCAGATTGTTCGTCCGGATAGTTTCTTCAAGTGGCAGCGGCCGTTGCCGGATATGCGGCGATTTCCGTATCTCCTGGGCACCTATCAAAGATGTCTACATACATTGCTGCTCAAAAAGAACACCATCAAATGAATTCCTGCATTAAGGATTGGGAAGTTTCTAAATAAACCAGAAATTTATCTTCACTTAAAATCCCAAACCGTCCCTGGGACGGTTTCTATCATCTAGCCCGCGACTTTTGCGCAGCACCCTGGCGGGGCAGTCGCCGGGTAGAATCGCAGCGCAGCTCCTGCTTCGACTTTCGCGAAGCATCCTGGCGGGACTGTCGGCACCTAAAACAGAACTGACGTCTTAGGAAATCAGACGTCAGTTTGAATAATTACCCTGGAGGGAGGTTTTATTTATTTTATGGGGCTCACGCCTCAAAGGATACCCCTTCCGATGATCCTTTTGTCTTTCTCTTGAATATTGGGATAAAAAAGTGTATAGTGAAAAACAAATGTATTACCGGATAGGGCTTGTCCAAATTATTTCATAAAGCTCAATCCAACCGAATGAGCTGGGGGGAAAATTGTGAAAACCAATGGGGGTTATCGACGAATGATCGGCTGTTTATTCCTGATATTCCTAACTTCTTTGATGTTTAGCAATGGGTGCAGGAAACTACCCCGCAGGGTATCAATTTGTGACCTGCAAGGGTCAGGCTCATCATCTCCTTTTAGTGGACAGGAAGTTGAGGTATCCGGGATTGTAGTTGCTGATCTTGAGAAGGAAGCTCAAGGAGGAATTTTTATCCAGGACACGGATTGCGGGAGCAGTCAAGGAAGCGGAATTTCCAGTGGCGTGTTCGTTTTGTACCAAAACGTTTTCGACCTGGTCTCCCTTGGAGATGAAGTAACTGTCCGCGGTATCGTGCTTGAATTTTATGGGGAAACCATCATTGTTGCCGGGGAAGAATCTATTCAGATCCTGTCGGTTGGTAATTCTTTACCTGGAATTGTGGATCTTAATCAAGAAATAAGGGATGGAGGCAGCTCATTTGATTATGAGTCTTTTGAGGGTATGCTGGTTCTTGTACCCCTTGCGCACGTGGTTAAACCAGCAGATGGGCAGGGTAATTTCTGGGTTTTGCCGGAATTTGGGGAGGAGGAACATTCAACACCAGGTGATACTGCTGATACCTGGGGTGTATTACGGATAACTCACAATAAAATAATTTCTCATCTGTCCTCAGCTGCCGTTGGAGATAATGTTCAAAACCTGATCGGGCTGCTCCGCCAGAATCAGGATGAATATGTTCTTCAGTTAATTGAGCCTGAAAGTGTGGTGATGCAGCCTTCATCTGGTTCAATGGCAAATATTTTATTTAAAGAACGATCTCAGGAAGCGGGAGAAGAATTTTCAAACGAAAAACGGACTGCCATAATCAGTCCTACAAGCATCTTAATCCCTACAGGAACGCCAACTCCTTACTCTGTTAATCTCTTGATTACAGAGCTGCTGCCCAATCCTGAAGGAATGGAACCGGACGGGGAATGGATTGAAATCTATAATCCTGAAATGTATGATCTGCCGCTGACGGGGATAAAAATAGGCGATGAGACCTCCCCCCAGGGAAAGGAAGGAATGCTGCGCTTCCCGGATGGTTATTACATTGGGGCCCACCAAGTGCTTGTCATTGCCAACAAGGCTTCAACTTTTAGAT
Organism: Anaerolineales bacterium; assembly: GCA_021108255.1. GTDB lineage: Bacteria > Chloroflexota > Anaerolineae > Anaerolineales > UBA11858 > B10-G9. The sequence continues at coordinate 2,067 of JAIORG010000139.1, forward strand.
CCAACTATGGTTTTTTCCCGGACTTCGAGTTGGTTGACAGTGATTTTTCGATTCCGGATTTATTGCCTTGCTCAGAGTGGGGAGGAGACTCGATCCAGTTCAGCAATGGAGGTGATGAGGTTCTGCTGTTGGATCCCTGGGGCAGGGTGGTAGATCTGCTTAGTTATGGAAACTCAGAATATCCTGCGTTTCAGCCAGCAGTCACAGCGCCTAAGGAAGGACACACCCTGGAAAGATATCCTCCAGAGCAGGACCGGGATAAAGCAGGTGACTGGCGGGAACGGATTGGGGGATCTCCAGGGAAGCTTGACCGCAGTCTACCAACACCTATTGTGATTTCCACTCCCAGTCCGGAACCATCAAAAACGCCATTGCCTTCTCTCACAAATACCAGTACACCTTTCATCCCATCAGCTACTCCATCTTCGATTCGGCTGTTGTTGAGTGAAATCATGGCCAATCCTGTTGGAGATGAACCGGAAGGTGAGTGGATCGAGATATTCAATCCTGAAGAAGAACCAATGCCGTTGACGGGAGTGAAAGTCGGAGATGCCGCTCATCCAGGAGGTACTGAGGGTATGCTGATTTTCCCTCCCGGAGAGGTGATTGGGCCGGGGGAGGTGATCCTCATTGCACATCAGGCGGCGGAATTTGAAGCAAGTTATGGATTCAAACCTGATTATGAGTTATCCGCATCCGATCCAGGCGTAAAAAAACTCGTTCCCTACAACACCTGGGCAGGTGGCCAGATCAGACTTAATAATTCGGGGGATGAAGTGGTCCTGTTGAATGGCTGGGATGAAATAATTGACTCCCTGGCATATGGTAATTCAGATTTAGAATCCTTTCAGCCGCCTGTTCCGGCAGCGCCAGAGGGCAGCTCGCTGGTAAGGTATCCCATGAGTGTTGATACCGATACGGAAAAAGATTGGGAAGCTTCTGAGCTCCCTTCTCCGGGAGAAGTTAATCCCGGATCTCCAACCTGCACACCCACGATTACTCCACCCGCATCAGTGACACCTACCCTGGCAGTGACTAGAATCCAGACATCTACACCAGAGTTTACTAGTACGTTTACCCTGTCCCCGACACTCCAGCTGACGCCCTCTTTCACTGCAATCTCTACAATACAAGAGACACCGACGGCTACCGCTTCTTCCATAGTGCTGCCAACTCCGACAGAAACTCCGAAACCAAGTCCCAGCCCCAGTTTAACCCCGCTGGCGAGTCCATCTCTAACCCCTACAGCGGGGCCGACAGCCACACAGAGTTTTACCACTCTGTCCCCTACAATAGCTGAGACAAATACACCTTCACCAACCGGGACGATTTCAATGACCCCCAGTCCATCTTTTACTTCAACTCCCGCGCCGACGGATACCGTGACTATAACCCTAACTCCAGAACAACCCTCGGATACTCCAACCCCGGTATATATCGAGGATGAGGAGATCGTTCTGAACGAGATTCACGCTGATCCTGATCAGATCCTGGGAGATGCTAACGGAGATGGTGTGATTCACAGCGATGATGATGAATTCCTGGAATTGATAAATCTCACTGATTCAGCGCTGGATATCAGTGATTGGGTGATTGCAGATACGGTGCGACCACGGTTTACCTTCCCGCCGGGAACAGTGCTTGCTGGTCACTGTGGCCTGATCATTTTTGGCGGCGGTTCTCCTTCAGGAGAGTTCGGCGGCAGCTTGGTTCTTACCGCGGGATCATTAGCTTTGAACAATACCGGTGATACTATTTCTATTTGGGATCGGGAGGGGGAATTACGGCTGCGAATTTCTTATGGACCTGAAGGAGGATTAAATCAATCTCTAACCCGGAATCCTGACCTTACTGGTAATTTCCCGCTAGAGCTACATAGTGAGATCCCGTTGGCTGAAGGACGCCTGTATTCTCCCGGCGTGAAACTTGATGGAGCGGTGTTTGGAATATGTCCGTAAAGAGGGACAATTTTAAATAAAATGAGCCGCTTCTTAGTTGAAGCGGCTCTAGATGAGGAGGGTGAAGCGTTCCCTCGTAATCCCAAAATAAACTAGATCTGACGAATTACCAATACTACTTTTCCCTGGACTTCAATATCGGTAGAAGAGTCGACATATATGGGGTCCATAGTAGGATTGGCAGGCTGCAAACGGACCCGGTCACCTTCGTGATAAAAATGCTTGAGGGTGGTTTCGTTTCGATCTTTGAATCTCACTGCGACCATTTCTCCATTTTTTGCTTCCTGGACGGGTTTCATGATGATCATGTCTCCATCATTAACCATGGCGTCAATCATCGAATCGCCGTCTACTTCAAGAGCAAATAAATTCTCTTTTTGAACATTAAACGGAATTAATGATTCTGGAATATCGATATTGGATTCTGCATCAAATAAGCTAAAGTCTGTTTCGGGGATAGGAATTGGTGCACTGGCCACAATTCGCCCTACAACAGGAATAGTCAATGATCGTGAAATATCCTGCACAGCCTGTTTGACGTTTCCCAATACCCGGTCGACTTTTTCCTGGGCAGCTCCTGTAATCTTAATACTGCGGGAGATATTTTCGCTGCGTTCAATGTATCCCATCTCTTCCAGCTGTTCGAGGTAATAATTAACCATCGAAGTGGATGTGATATCAGTCCGGGCGCAAATCTCCCGGTAGGAAGGGGCATAGCCATGTTTGGCGCGGTATTCCTGAATAACTTCCAGGACCTGTTTATGGCGTTCTTTTAGCTGTTTCCGGGTTTTCGGAGTCATTCTCTGATCCTCCCAGGGGTCTACATAGGTAAAAGTAGAAAATTTGTGCTAGTCAAAATTATACACGAACATACGTTCTGTGTCAAGCTGGATTTAGCGGTTAATGAGACCAGATCAGAGGGATTTGTTTTATTCAGAGAATTGCAGACGAATTGAATCAAACCCTGATATAAGATATAATTTTTTTCTAATGGATAATCGATTTAGCAGAATGAAGAAAACAGCTTTGACCGGCTGAAAAAGAGATAATAATTATCCAATTGTTGTCTAACCAGATCATGGGGAGGGCATTTTGAGTAAGAAAGGAACTGCTGGAAACCAAGGACCAGGGATTCGCTCAGATTGTTTTGCTGCTTTAGAGCTTAAATCCAGTGGGGGTATAGAAATCATTCTCAACAGCAAAGTTGATGCTTTATTTAAAAATTCGATCCAGGATTTAGCCAATCAAATTCTGGATTTTTTTCAGATTAAAGACGCCAAGCTTGAGATTATTGACCGCGGTGCGCTTCCTTTTGTACTGGCTGCCCGCATAGAAGCTGCTGTAAAAGTTTGTCTGGACCCCCAGGAAGAATTCTTGTTGGAAATGATACCTGAAAATAAATATCAAACCAGGAAAGACCGTACCAGGCGTTCACGATTATATTTACCGGGAAACTCTCCTAAATTGATGTTAAACGCAGGCATTCACCAGCCGGACGGAATCATCCTGGATCTGGAAGATTCTGTCGCCCCAGATAAAAAAGAACAAGCACGTTTCCTGGTTCGGAATGCATTAAGACAGGTGAATTTCTATGGGGCAGAAAGAATGGTCCGGATCAATCAGCTTCCCCAGGGACTGGATGATTTAACCTACCTTGTTCCCCACTATGTAAATTTAATCCTGCTGCCAAAATGTGAATCAGCTGACCAGGTCCAGGCAGTTGATAAAAAGATCTCAGAAATCCTTTCCGACTCTGGGTTTGACTACCCGGTTTACATCATGCCAATTATTGAAAGCGCTCTTGGTGTGGTCAGAGCATTTGAAATTGCTTCCGCTTCAGGGAACGTAGCAGCTTTGGCAATTGGATTAGAAGATTACACGGCTGACCTGGGAGCACCCCGGACAAAAGAAGGCAGGGAAACCTTTTTTGCCCGGACTCAAGTAGTTAATGCTGCCCGGGCTGCAGGTATTCAGGCGATTGACTCTGTATTTTCTGATGTTGGCGACATGGATGCTTTACGGGGAGTTGTACTGGAGTCCAAGTCACTTGGGTTTGACGGCATGGGATGTATTCATCCCAGGCAAATTAAGGTTATTCACGAATCTTTTGCCCCAACCGAAAAAGAAATTCAAAAAGCAGAAGATATTGTCAGGGCATTTGATGAAGCTGCTTCAAAAGGGCTGGGAGTAGTTTCTCTGGGATCAAAGATGATAGATCCACCGGTGGTAAAAAGGGCTCAAAAGACAATTGATCTGGCTGTGAAAACTGGGCAGCTGCCTGAAAACTGGAGAGAGCAGGGCAGTGATCAAGATAATTGATTTTCAGGAAAAAAATAGGAATAGCAGTTATGGCAAATAAATATGTGAAAAACGCTGTTGGCAGGATGATACCGGAAAAAATCAACGGGAAACCGGTAATTCCATATCAAGGTGTCCATAAATATAAAACGACCGGTCGAAGGTATGCACCGCCTTTGCCATCTTGCGCAGATTATCCTGAGGATGGCAACAAGCTGGTAAAAGACCTCAAGACTGCCTTAAAAAAGGCAGGTCTCAAAGACGGTATGACAATTTCTACCCATCATCATTTCCGCAACGGTGATCTGGTTGCTAACCAGATATTTATTGCAGCCTCGGAATTGGGAGTTAAAGATTTAGTCTGGTTTCCTTCAGCGTCCTTTCACTGCCATGAACCCATGATTGAATATTTGAAAGACGGCACGATCCATCATATTGAAGGCAGCATGAATGGTCCCCTGGGACGGTTCGCATCGCTGGGAAATATGAAAGGAACAGGTGTCCTGCGATCTCATGGCGGCCGCTATCAGGCTGTCCAGGATGGCGATGTGGTAATTGATATCGCAGTCATCGCTTCCCCAACTGCAGATCCCTTTGGAAATGCAAATGGCTTAACCGGTGATTCTGCTTGCGGGCTGCTGGGATTTGCCCTGGCAGATTCGCAGTATGCCCACAAGGTTATAGTGGTGACTGACAACTTGGTTCCGTTTCCCTGCGTTCCCTGGCAAATTCAAGGGAATTATGTGGATTATGTGGTGGAAATGGACCAAATCGGCATCCCGGAAAGAATTATCTCCGGTACAACCCGCATTACCAAGAGCCCCGATCGGCTTTTTTTAGCGGAGCTGACCGCTAAATTCTGTGATGAGGTGGGAATTTTGTATGACGGCTTTTCTTTCCAGGCCGGAGCCGGCGGCACGTCCCTGGCAATTGGAAATTACTTTGGGGAGATCATGCGGAAAAAGGGAATTAAAGCCCGTTTCGCACGGGGAGGAAGCAACCAATACCTGGTAGAAATGCTGGAGGAAGGTTTAATCGACTATATCCTGGATGGGCAAACTTTTGATCTGGCCGGGGTCCGCTCCATGCGGGAAAACCCAAACCATGTTAATACCAGTCCGTTCACCAGTTATAACTACCACGGGAAGGGAAACTTTGCGGGAATTGTGGACGTGGTCATATTAGGCGCAACAGAAGTGGACGTGAATTATAACGCCAACGTGGTCACTCACTCCGATGGGTATTTGCTGCACGGCATCGGCGGTTGGCAAAACTGCCTTTTCAGTAAAAACGTCATTCTGCCTATCCCGCTCTTCCGGGACCGGATACCTATTATCAGGGATGAAGTTACCACGATCTGCGGACCGGGAGAATTAATCGATGTGATCGTTACTGAACGAGGAATTGCAATTAATCCTCGCCGGAAAGACTTGCTGGACGCTGTGAAAAATTCCAAATTACCAATTCGGACAATTGAGGATTTAAAGGAAGAAGCAGAGAGAATTTGTGGAAAGCCTGAGCCGGTTGAGTTTGGGGAGCGAGTGATTGCGGGGATAAATTGGGTGGATGGAACTGTAATTGACGTGGTGAGACAGGTGATTGAATAATTAATAAAGGGAATATGATGAAAATTGATGAACTTTGGCCCGAATTATCCTGGATAAAAAACCCTCAGCTACGGGAAAGTACCACCAAAACTTGGGAATTGGCTTTGGAGAGAAGTGTTTTAACGGCCGAGGATTTAGGTCGGATTCCCTTTACTTTACTGGCTGGACCGGATCTAAAAGTCAGCTTCATGGAGCATAAACGTTGTGTGGTCCATGTTGCCCGGGAGAGCGCAAAGAAGATGATGGACTTTTTTGGAGAGGAGCTTCCAATTAATCTTGATATAGTGATTGCCGGCGCAATCCTGGCTGACGTCGGAAAACTACTTGAGTATGAACTGGATGAAAAAGGCAAATCTGTTCAGGGCACCTACGGTAAATACCTCCGCCATCCTTTCTCCGGGGTTTCTCTGGCAGAAGAATGCGGTGTACCGGCAACGGTATGCCATATAATCGCCGCCCATGCTGGCGAAGGGGATCTGATCAAACGAACTACTGAAGCGTACATTGTCCATCATGCGGATTTTATGACCTTTTTACCTTTCAAAAGCCGGCTGGAAGTCTAGCTCATTCAGGATTTCATATAGTTAGCATGTATCCCGACCAATAGACAAACAGGAAACATTATGCCCTTGACTTTTGCAGAAAAAATCCTGGCGAAAAAAGCCCAACTGCCAAAAACAGTGCCGGGACAAATTGTTGAAATCACACCGGATGTGGTTCTCTCGCATGACAATACCGCCCCAATTTATGGTTTATTTCAACGAATGGGAGGGGTAAAAGTATATAACCCGGATATGCATGCTGTTATTCTGGATCATGCCACTCCGGCTCCCAGCACAAAACATGCTGAAAATCATCGGGTTATTCGCGAGTTTGTAAAAGAACAGGGAATAACCAATTTTTATGATATAGGGAAAGGGATTTGCCACCAGATCCTGGTTGAGTCAGGTCTTGCCCTGCCGGGCGAGGTGATTTTAGGATCAGATTCCCATACCCCGCATGCTGGAGTGATGGGTGCATTCGCGGCGGGAATTGGCCGGACTGAAATGGCTTCCATCTGGGCAATTGGCCAGATCTGGCTCCGGGTGCCGGAAAGTATGAAGATAACCGTAAATGGAACCTTGCCAATCGGCGTGACTTCCAAAGACCTGGCACTCTATATTATCGGAGAATTAAAAGCAGACGGCGCATTATATATGTCTGTGGAATGGCATGGCGAGGCGATTGGAGCTTTGCCGTTAAGTCAGCGTGCCACGTTAACCAACCTGATGGCTGAAATGGGCGCCAAGAACAGTTACATTTCACCCGATCAGCTCACCTTTAACTATCTAAAAGACCGTGCCCGGCGGGATTTTGAGGCTATTTATCCGGATGAAAATGCCCGGTATGCCGTGGAAATGGAATACGATGCGGGAACCATTGAACCGATGATTGCCTGCCCGCATACAGTGGATAACGTCAAACCGCTCTCAGAGGTGAAGGGAACACCCATAGACCAGGCATTCCTGGGCACCTGCACAAATGGACGGTTGGACGATCTGGCTGCGGCAGCAGAAGTGCTTGAGGGAAAAAAGATTGCTCCAGGAAAACGGATGATCGTTATTCCGGCTTCCGAAGCAGTTTACCTGGCAGCACTACAAGCAGGGTACCTGGAAACATTCCTGAAAGCGGGCGCAGTGATAGAAAGCCCGGGATGTGGTCCCTGCATGGGAAATCATATGGGCGTGCCTGCCGTCGGAGAAGTATCTATCAGCACAGCCAATAGGAATTTCAGGGGGCGGATGGGTACCAAAGAGAGTGAAGTGTACCTGGCCAGTCCTGCTGTGGTGGCCGCTTCAGCTGTCGCGGGAGAGATACAGCATCCAAAAGATATTTAAATAAAAACACGGAATTTAGCAGGAGTCATTTATGGCAAATATCCAGGGACGAGTCTGGAAATATGGAGATAGTATCAATACCGATGTCATCTTTCCCGGGAAATTTACCTACACGGTAAGTGATCCAAAAGAAATGCCTCAGTATGCCCTGGAAGATTTGGATCCCAAATTCGCTGGAGGTGTACAGCCCCAGGATGTGATTGTGGGCGGGAGAAACTGGGGCTGCGGTTCTTCCCGGGAGCAGGCTGTTGTTTGCTTAAGCGAGGCAAAAGTAGGCGCTATCATTGCCAAATCTTTTGCCCGTATTTATTATCGTAATTGTTTAAACAACGCCCTTCCTGCTATTGTCTGCCCGGAAGCTGTGGAAGCTATCCAGAACGGGGAGACGATTAACATCAACCTAAAAGAGGGTAAAATAATCTGCGCGGCGGGTGAATTTAACTTTCCTCCGCTGCCTGAAGCAGTGATGGAAATATTTAACGCGGGCGGATTGATTGAATATACCAAAAAACGGCTGGAAGCCGAAGAATAAAATTTCTTTAACAGGAAAAAGATTTATCAGACATAAGATTTAGTCAGGAGAAAAGAGAAAATGGCAAAATATAAAATCGCCTGGATGCCCGGAGATGGAATTGGTCAGGAAGTCATGGAAGCTGCCCGGATAGTCTTGGATAAATTGCAGCTTGATGCGGAATACCTTCCTGCTGATATTGGTTGGGAATTCTGGCGGACTGAAGGCGAAGCACTGCCGCAGCGGACAATTGATCTGCTAAATGAAGTCGATTGTGGATTATTTGGGGCGATCACTTCCAAACCCAAACAGGAGGCTGAAAACGAATTAATTCCTGAACTGCAGGGAACAGGGTTAACCTACCGTAGTCCCATTGTGCGACTGCGGCAGAAATTACAGCTTTATTACAATTTGCGGCCCTGTAAAGCTTACCAGGGCAATCCACTTAATTACCGGGAAGATATTGACCTGGTGGTCTTCCGTGAAAACGCGGAGGGATTGTACAGCGGTGTGGAATTCCACCCGGTTGAAGATGACTTGCGGGAGATGATGAAAAAGTATGCCCCGGCGTTGGGAAACTTTGACGACGTAGCAGGCGATGATATGGCAATGACAGTCAGAGTAGTTACGATGCGCGGCGCTGACCGGATTATTCGCCGGGCGTTTGAGTATGCTCAAAAACACGGCTATCCAACTGTTACCCTGGTGGAAAAACCCAATGTGTTGAGGGAAACCAGCGGCATGATGGTCCGTGTAGCCCGGGAGATCCAGAAAGAATTTCCTTCCATTGAGTTGTGGGAAACCAATATCGATGCCCAGATGATGTGGATGCTTAAGAATCCTGAAAATTACGGGGTGATGGTAACCGGCAATCTCTTTGGCGATATCCTGTCTGATTTGTCAGCACAGCTTGTTGGCGGATTGGGGTTTGCGTCCAGCGGAAATATTGGTGATGAACTGGCTGTGTTTGAGCCCACGCATGGATCTGCGCCTAAGTATGCCGGAAAATATATTGTAAATCCCCATGCAATGCTGCTGACGACAAAGATGATGCTGGATTGGCTGGGAGAGACTGAGAAAGCGATTGCGCTGGAAAATTCTATCGCTGGTGTAATCAAAGAGGGGAAAGTTAAAACCTATGATATGGGCGGTAAGAGTTCAACACTGGATGTTGCCAATGCCGTTGCTGAAAGGTTGTAGTTTTCAACAGATACCTTGAAAGGAGTGAAGAATGAGTTCATTAAGCGGGCAGATGGCAAAATTTGCGATAGATTTGCAATACCAGGATATCCCGGATGAATCAATCTGGGAAGCTAAGAGATTTTTACTTGACAGTGTGGGCTGCGCCCTGGCTGCGGTGAACAACGAAGATATGGCTGCAATGTACAGGTTCACTGAAAAACTGGGGGGTACCCCGGAAGCCAGTGTCATTGGCCGTGATTTTAAAACCAACGCCGCTAATGCAGCCCTGATGAACTGCCTGCTCACCCGGGCGCTGGATTACAACGATATTTATTGGGAGCAGGATCCGTCCCATCCTTCGGATATGATCGGCGCTGCCCTGGCGGCTGCGGAAGTAAACGGAAAATCCGGTCGGGAAACACTGGTGGCTATTATCATCGCTTATGAAATGGAATTACGCTGGTGCCATGCGGCCAATCCTGGAGTGCGGGAGGTCGGCTGGCATCATGCAACACTGACACAATTTGTCAGCCCGCTAGTGGCAGGAAAAATGTATGACCTGGACCTGGATCAGATGATTGCCGCAGTGGGAATTAGCGGCAGCAGTCACTTTACGCTGGGAGGTGTGGTTGCGGGTCACCTCACCAATATGAAAAACACTGCGGATCCGCTGGCAGCCCAGGCAGGCGTACTTGCTGCCTTGATGGCCAGGGAGGGATATGAAGGTCCGGTAGAGGTAATTGAAGGAAAAGAAGGCTTGTTTGAGGTACTTAATAACGTTGAATGGCAGCCTGAATGGCTTTTAAAAGGGCTGGGTGAGGAATTTATGATCACTCAATGCAGCTATAAGGCTTTTCCCACTGAAGCGCTCACCCATCAGCCGATCAGTGCTGCCCTGCAGGTATGCCAGGAGCAAGGCCTGGCGGCGGAAGATATTACTGAAATCCTGGTGGAAACCACTGCCAGGGGGGCTGATATTTTATCCGATCCCAGCAAGTATCAGCCGACTACCAAAGAAACCGCGGATCACAGCCTGCCTTATGTGATTGCGGCAGCGGTTGCTGATGGCAATGTGCTGCCGGATTCGTTCAGCGATGAAAAGCTCAAGGATCCGCGCATCTGGGATCTATTAGGAAAAATCAAGGTCGTTGCTGATCCTGAAATTGATGCCATGTTCCCCGGGGTAAAACGGGCCCGGGTTAGCATCACTACGAATTCTGGAGAAACCCATACTGCCCAGGTTGATCATGCCAAGGGTTCACCGCAAAATCCGATGAGTGATGATGAAGTCATTTCCAAGTTCCGGGCCAATGCAGGGGATATTCTCAGTAAGGAACAGCAGGATCAGGTAATTGATCTCACCTGGCGCTTTGATGAACTTGAGGATATTGGGGAGTATTTGGGTCTGTTGAAGTAAGGAAATTTTGGAATTTATAAGATCCCTTATAAGATCCCGGAGTTTTAAGAAACTCCGGGATCTTATTATTCCGGGATCTTTTTATTCACCGGATGGACTGACTGGCAATGACCTTCGGTTTGATCTCAATAAACGAATCACAGCCGTTGCTAGTTTTTACCAGTGCATATTCCTCGCCATTAATAGCAACTATCCAGGCTGTGTCACGATCTATAAAACTGAACTGACCATCCCAGTTGACGGTTCTAACCATCTGCCAACTTTCACCGCCATCTTCGGAGCGGTAGATATCTCTGCTAAGCGCATAGATGATTTGATCATTGATGTACACAAAATCTCCACCTGGGGCTTCCCGTATCTCCCAGGTTTCACCTCCATCGTTTGTCCTATACAGGTAATCCCACTCGATCTGCTGGTCATCCTCATAACAGGAGCATGACAGGTGGAAACTTCCTTCCAGGGGGGAATTCAGATCAGGATTATACAAACCGCAGTTACAGTTGTTAAAGATTTCCGGCGCTGAAGGAGGCTCAGGAATGTAGAGTGCTTCCCAGGTAAAACCACCATCCTGAGTCAAGTTCAACTCCACTTGAGGCTGCACACCGCGAAAAGTCCTGGTCAGCCAACCGTACTGGGGATTGATGAAGGCTGCTCCTGTTTTATCAAAGCCTTGAATGCTGGCATCAGTGTATGGATCCAGCAGCTTTTCCCAGCTGGATCCTCCGTTTACGGTCCGGTAAAGCGCGGTGTAGACTTTCTGCATTCCGGCGTCTAGAAATTGGAACATCCAGGCGTGATTTCCATCTTGCACGGAGAACAGAGAACCGGATAAAGTCTCATAATCTAGGGGAGCTGCTTGCCAGGTGACTCCACCGTCTTTGGTAGCCCAGACGAAATCTGAACCGTTATAAGTCGCCCAGGCGGTTCCCTCATCCCAGAAAGCGCCATTTATGGTTAGTTTGGTTCCAGTATCCGCAAGCGGCTGCGGGGGAGTAACATCCTGCCATTTGTATCCGCCATCTTCAGTGTGCAGGATGTGTTCAGTATCTGAATCTGATACTGCAATTGACCATCCAATCAGCTGATCGATCATCTGGATTTTGTGAAGGGTGATTTTCTCTCCAGCAGGGTAAAGCGGGATGGGGTCACCCTCGGGAAGCTGCCAGGGTTGTTCTGTTGGCGGTCCCGGTTGCTCTGGTTCGTTGGTGGGGGTCAAGGTTGGAAAGGGTGTATTTCCCTGCGTGGGTGGAATCTCGGTATCAGTTGGAACCTGTGGAATCTCCAAAGTCCTGGTTGGCAGCTGTTTTGGTTCTGGCTGGGGACTGTTGCATCCTGCTAGAAACATGATAAGTAATATAAGTAAAGTTCGGGTGATTTTAGACACGGCAGACCTCCTGAATGGGATATCTGGCAGTTTAGGTTTAATCCAGGAAAATCCTGAATTAAGTTTTCCTATATTGTAATGGAAAATTGAGGTGAAAATGAACTCTTTGAGGGATTACGACATTACTCATCCGCTGCCCCAAACAGAAGTTTCCTGGAGAATCCCCAAACTGCCAAACCCAAAGCGACTGCAAACCAGAGGGTAGCGAAGCGGATTAAAAGAGTAGCTGCCGCGGCAGTATCCCGGTTTAACGACAGCAGCAAGGTAAGCATGCCGGCAATGGACGCTTCGGCTGCCCCCAATCCACCTGGCAGGGCAGAAACTGCTCCAACCACTGTGGAAAAAGCCAAAACAAACACGGCTACTGACAGCGTGGTCCAACCTGGTGCAACCCCCAATCCTAACAAGACCAAATACATCCCTATGCCTTCTCCCAGCCAGGAAATAGTGCCCAGGCTAACTGCGATCAATATTGCCTTGGGGCGGAAGAGGGTATAGCTGCCCTCGTAAAACTCCCGAAGTCCCCCGGAAAAACGTTTGATAAGGGGGAATTTGCCTCCCTGGTCGATAAGCCAGAGGGCAGCAGGACGAATTTGGATGACCAGGATCAAAAGTATCAGTCCAGAGAAGATAATGGCAAATGCCGGCCAGTAGCGGGGATAAGCGATAACACCCAGGGTGCTGAGCAGCAGCACACCTAATCCATCGCTGATGCGCTCCGCCAGCACAACTGAGATCCCCCGGGAGATTGGCACGCCAGTCTCTTTTTTAAGCCAGACACCTTTTAGAGCTTCTCCGGCTTTGCCGGGCGTGACTGCCAGTGGAAATCCGGCCAGGAAAAGGCGGGCGCTTTTAATAAGAGGGTAATTTTTAACTCCGACCAAACCAAGATAATAATGCCATTTAAAAAAGCGCAGCAGATAATTGAAGAGGGTGAGGAGCAGAACGAGTGGATAATATTTCCACTGGAACCCCAGCACCTGGTTGCTCACCTGGCGCAGATCACCGATCAGGATCAGAACCAGGAAAACCAGGAAACCGAACAAAAGGCCGGGGATTAATCGGCGCAGGATAGTATTTGATTTCTCTTCCATTGATCAGCGGAGCAGTATAGCGAGTAAACTGGCGATAACAACCACAGACAGGACAATTCCCACCAGCGCCTGGATAACCGTTTTCTTCTCCATACCGGGCATGACTACTTTCCCGTCCCCATACTTCTGGAAAAGCTTTCCCCATTTTGTCTTCAGTGCGCCTTCTACCCGCGCCCGCCCGATAAAGGGATACCAGTATACATTGTGGTAGAAATTGCTTGCGAAATAAGCCCAGGGAACCAGCGGACTTTGCAGGAGAATTTTCTCAAGAGGTTTCAACGGACCATGATAAATCATATGCTGTCCGGTGCTGGCAAAGGTGTCTTCTCTTTTGAAATTCCAGGACTTTTCCTGGTCGATGTCATAGCCGTTGATTTTTATCTGGCTGGGATCGCCGATACCCAGGCCGCGTTCATGAGCCAGGCGGATAAAACGCAAATCCAGGGGGTCAAATCCCTGCAGTTTAGCAGAGACAGCATCAATCGCGACCTGGTCGGCAGATGCCAGTATTATGTCCTTTTCATGCCAGCGCATGGCCCGGGGTCCGGGTCCATCACCGGCAAAGGTGCCGTCCATAACAGCGAACAAACCAGGATGGATCTCCTGCTGGATGGTCAGCAGATCAACCAGGGTGTCATGGATAACAGCATGGGTCCAGTGCCTATCCCGGTGTAAAAGACCGCCAAAGGCGTTTTTCATTGCCCCGGTGATGGTAGTGAAAACATGGGTTTTTACTGTGGGGAGCTGGATAATGTTCATGCCCAGCAGAGCTTTGGGAATAAACACACCATCCGGGTAAACCTTGTCCAATACCAGGTATTTGTGATTTTTTGGATAGAACTCAATCCACTCAAAATCCTGGTTGTAGAGGTACAGGCAGGGAACATCATATTGATCTGTAACTGTTTTATGTTTGTTGTTGGCTTCTCCGTCGCTGGTATCTACCACTACAGTGTCGTTATGTACGCCCACCAGGTCTTGATATCCGAACGATTGGAGTGATTTAATTACTCCCTCCAGCTGCCAGGGGGTTGTAGAACAAGCCGGGTACCAGGTCTGCCAGGAGATATTTATTTTTAACCCTGTCTGGATCCCTTTCGGTAAAGCATTTTCGATTCCTGCAAGCTCAAGTAAACGATGATAATCCTCCAGCACAGTTTCGGGTGAAGTTTTTAGGACGGTCACTTGGCCTTTTCCGGGAAAATCAGCCATAATAATTCCTTATTTTACATATTCGTTTATGTTTACCAATTCACTGTTTTGATTCTATCAGGAAAATCCTGGTTGTTTTGTCAGTTGAACGGAAGAAAAATGATAGAATGAAGATGTCATCTGGTATCAGCGTCTGGTTAATCAGAAACGGCGCTTTGGAAGGGGAGTTGAGCATGGTTGATCTGCATTATTCAGAGGAAGTTTGGACTGCCATTGAGGAAAAACAACCCCTGGTAGGGCTGGAAACGGCAGTGATAACCCATGGACTTCCCTATCCAACCAATATTGAACTGGCACAGGCAATGGAGGAAGTTATCCGGAAAGAAGGCGCTGTGCCGGCTACTGTGGGTGTACTGGGTGGAAAAGCCCAGATTGGTATGAACAAGGAGGATCTCTTGCTGTTGGCCCAGGATCGGGAAGTGATCAAGGTCAGCAGACGAGATTTTTCACGGGCAGCAGCTAAAAAACTTAATGGAGGGACCACGGTAGCGGGTACTTTAACCGCCCTGAATAAAGCTGGAATCAACGTTTTTGCGACTGGCGGGATCGGTGGGGTTCATCGTAATGCACCTTATGATGTCTCGGCTGATCTACCGACTCTGGCTCAAACTCCAGCCCTGGTGGTATGTGCCGGAGCTAAATCGATCCTGGATTTGCCGGCAACTCTGGAAATGCTGGAAACCCTCTCTGTGCCAGTTGTCGGATTTCAAACCTCCCTTTTTCCGGCATTTTACGCCCGATCCAGCGGGTTGCCGGTTAATTCCCAGGTAGAAGATTTTGAAGGTGCCGCTGTTCTTGCAAAAGCTCATTGGGGAATGGGGATCAACAGCGCGGTACTCCTGGTGGTTCCGCCTCCCCTGAATGATGCCCTGCCGGATCGTCAGATGCAGGAGGCTGTGGATCAAGCCCTGAAAGATGCTTTGGAACATAAGATTACTGGACAAGAAGTTACTCCATTTTTATTAAAAAGGGTCAGTGAAATCACCGGCAAAGCCAGCTTAAAAGCAAACCTGGGGTTGCTGCTGAATAACGCCCAGGTAGCGGCCAGGGTCGCGGTGAAATTGGCCAAATTATGATCTCAGGGATTTGACGGAGTATCGGTAGGTGCCGGACTTGGAGTAAAGCTGGGAGAGGGGGTAAATGTAATTGTGGGGGTAGGGGTAATAGTCGGTGTAGGAGGGTCTCCAACCACGGTAAAAAAATCAGATAGGATGAATTTCGTTCCCAGAAAAATTTGAACTTCATACTCACCCGGAAGCCACAATTCGGGGGATGGATCCCAATCCGTGTAATCATAACCTCCACTGCCGCCTTTCCAGGGCTTGCTTTCGAAGCGTACCAATTCATCCTCCCAGTACCAGAGCGCGCTCCACTGGATATCATCTTCCATGTGGGCGTAGCTGTAAACCGCATAGAGGTGCCCCACTGGATTTGTAAATTGGATCCCGGGACCGATAGGATTGTAGTTGTCATCCAAACCGATATTGGAGAATATTAAGGAGCTGAAAGCAGCTTCAGCCGGCGGGGTGAGGATACCTTCAAAGTAAGCCTCGACGGCCATAGGCATGTGGGGTGTCTGGCTGGGGAGAGGGGTGTAGGATTCCGCCGGAGTGAGAGTGATGGTGGGAGTGAGAGTGATGGTGGGTGTAACTGAAATGGAAGGTGTAATGGATGGCGTCAGGGTCAGCGGAAGTGTTGGGGAAGGGGTGATAAAACGGTAGGCAACCGGTTCGCCGAAAAAATATACCGCGATACCTATTAGAACCCAGAAAATACCCAGGACAATCAGCCGCCAGCCGCGTAATATCTGATTCTGTCGCAGCTGGAAGAATTTAACCTTATTTCCCGAAATTACAGTTTGGATTCCTGAAATTACGCTGATCAGAAAAAAGATCAGGGTCAAAAAGACTGCGGCGATAATTCCGGCTTGGATATCGATTGACATCAGCTTATTCCTGTTCTGCCTGCACCACAGGATTACTCAGGGTGCCGATTCCTTCGATTTCAATGTCGACCATATCCCCATCCTCCAGTTTGGAAACCCCTTCGGGGGTTCCTGTTAGAAGTACATCTCCTGGCATCAGGGTCATAAATGAGGAAGCAAAAGCAATCAATTGATCCACCAGGAAAACCATCTCCCGGGTAGATGCCATCTGGCGCAGGTCCCCGTTAACCCGGCAGGAAATGATCGCGTCTGCGGTATTAAAATCAGTTTCAATCCAGGGACCGAGGGGGGCAAAACTGTCAAAGCCTTTGGCCCGGGTCCAGAGCAGGTCTTCGCGTTGGAAGATTCTGTCAGTGACATCGTTGCCGATGGTGTAGCCCAGGATGTGTTTTTCTGCATTCTCGGGTGTGATCCAGCGGCCCTCCTTGCCAATTACCACCGCCAGCTCGGCTTCCTGTTCCACCCGCTGGGCCTGGGGAGGCAGGATGATTGGTTCCCCGGGACCGATCACAGCTGAGGGTGGTTTAAAAAATAGAACCGGCAATTCCGGAACTTCAGCTCCGTGTTCCGCGGCATGGGCAGAATAGTTGCGAGCTGTACAGATAATTTTTCCCGGCTGCACCGGGCATAATAGTTTGGCTTTTTCCAGGGGTATTTTTGCTTCTCCCCGCTGGAAGGAACCAAAAATATCACCCTTGATGGAACCGATTTTGTCCTCCAGCAGCCAGCCGTAGGCAGGTTTTTTGTTTCGGTATAAATAACGGACGATACGCATAGGATTCTTAAGTGTTTTAAATCTAGTTGTGGAGAAAGTGTAACACAGGTGGGATGGCTTTGCCTAAATTTTACGTCAGTAAACAGGAAGACAGAAATCAGTATTAAGTTCGCCTCGTTCACTCAGTCGCCCGGTGATTAAAATCACGGGCTAGGTGAGGTAAGTCCCGCTGAAGCAGGACTTCTACCCGAATTGTCATCCTGAGTCCTTCGATACGCATGCGCTTCGCACATGTTACTCAGGACAGGTCCAGCGAAGGATCCAAGATGAGATAAATAATCAAGATGATAATTGTTGTAGATTGAAATCCGTGATTAGTGGTTGCCCATGGATACCCTGCCAGGGTGCTACGCAAAATCCAAGGGCTAAAAA
>JAIORG010000247.1 GCA_021108255.1 Anaerolineales bacterium
CGCGAAGCAGTCCATATTTATTGTGACTGCCATTCTGGAGCAGAAAGCTAATCAACAGGACACTCGATGCGGTTTTTAATTGTATTCCGGGGTGAAGGATTAGAACCCTGTGGCGAAAGGGACCCTGCGAGTGATGGCACTTGTTGGTAAAGCGAAGTGAGATTCATGGAAAATCACACAAATTTGCACTTATTATTACAAGGAAGCAGATTTGCTTTTTCATTGTTAAAACCTTATTAATTTAGACCCGCTCCATATTCAAGCCTGAAAGGGATTGGTATAATGGGCTGTGCTTCTCAGAAAAGGAATTAAAATTTGGTATACTGAACAGCATTGTGTGCCTGCTGTTTATTCTGGCGCACTCTGGGTTTTCAGACCCAACGGAGGTTTTTGTGGATTCGGGAACAAATAATCGTCAGTCAATAATCTATATTATGCTGTTTGTGGGCATTATCATCCTGGTTTTTTACAGCTTTCGCCAACAGACTGTCACTACCGAGGATATAACTATTGGGCAAGTAGCCCAGGAAATCAAATTCGGGAAACTGACCCGGGTGATAGTAAATGAAGATGAGCTGGAATTGATCTACCGGGACGGCACTGAAGGAATCTCTCATAAGGAACCAGATGCTACCTTTGTACAGCAGATACTGGAGCTGGGCGTAATCTCTGCTGAGCTTAACCCTGAAAATGTCATAGTTGAAGTTAAGCCACCCAGTGCCTGGTTCGGCGTAATTAATGTGTTGGGGTACATTCTACCTTTTATTATGATCGCCGGATTGTTCTGGTTTGTGTTCCGCCAGGCGCGGGGCGGCGGGTCGGCCGCTATGAATTTTGGTCAATCCAAGGCCAGGAAATTAACTGGAGACAACCCAACAGTGACTTTTGATGATGTGGCTGGTATACCGGAAGCCAAGGAGGAACTGGCTGAAGTAGTTGAATTCCTCCGGGAACCGGAAAAGTTTATTTCATTGGGCGCACGAATACCAAAAGGTGTGCTGCTGATGGGTGCCCCGGGAACCGGAAAGACTCTGCTTGCTAAAGCAGTTTCCGGTGAAGCCGGAGTGCCGTTTTATTCTATTTCAGGTTCTGAATTTGTAGAAATGTTCGTCGGCGTTGGCGCAAGTCGTGTCCGGGATTTATTTGATAAAGCCAAGGGCGACTCCCCCTGTATTGTCTTTGTGGATGAAATTGATGCAGTAGGTCGTCACAGGGGCGCGGGATTGGGCGGCAGTCACGATGAACGGGAGCAAACCCTGAACCAGATCCTGGTGGAAATGGACGGTTTTGATACAGATACCAATGTGATTATCATCGCGGCCACCAACCGGCCCGATATACTGGATCCGGCGCTGCTGCGTCCGGGTCGGTTTGACCGGAGGGTCATACTGGATCAACCTGATATAAAGGGACGGGAAGCGATTCTTGAGGTCCATGCCCGTGGTAAACCATTAGCTCCTGATGTGGATTTAAAAACGATTGCTAAAGCAACCCCCGGATTTGTGGGTGCTGACCTGGAAAACATGATCAACGAAGCGGCGATTCTAGCTGCCCGAAATGGGAAGAAAGTCATTGAGCAGGATGATTTCCAGGAATCAATTGAACGTGTTATTGCTGGCCCGCAACGAAAGAGCCGCATAATCAGTGATATCGAAAAACAGATTATTGCTTACCATGAAGCCGGCCATGCCATCACCGCCCGCTCTTTGCCTGAGGCGGATCATGTACATAAAATTTCCATTATCGCCCGGGGACAGGCCGGAGGATATACCCTGATCCTGCCTGACAGCGACCGCACCCTTGTTTCCCGTAATAAGATTCTGGCAGATATGGTCAGTCTTATGGGTGGAAGGGCTGCAGAGGAAATCGTCTTCAGTGATATAACCTCAGGTGCCTCTAATGACCTGGAACGCGTAACCAAGCTGGCCCGGGAAATGGTCACCCGCCTGGGGATGAGCTCGGAATTAGGCCCCATGGTCTACGGGAAAAAAGATGAGATGGTTTTCCTGGGGAAGGAGTTCACTGAACAGCGGGATTACTCGGAATCTGTTGCCGAAAAGATCGATAACGAAGTCAGGGAATTGGTTGGCAGTGCCTACCAGCGGGCTTTAGATATATTGAAAGAACATCGTGATGTACTGGAAGCCCTGGCTGAAAAACTTCTTGAACAAGAGACCGTTGACAAAAAAGAACTGGATAAAATTTTCCCGATTCCCACTCCGAAAGACGGCGGTATGCCAGTAAAAAACACTAAATAGAATCAGTTTTGGGATGAATTCAAAGGGACGGGAAATATTCCCGTCCCTTTTTGTTTTCCTCTAGTACAATGGTTTTATGGATTTATCCGTCTGGAGAAGCCGTTTAAAAGAATTGCCTCTGGGAGAGCTTTTTCTCTATCAGGAGGTGGGGTCAACCAATTCGGCTGCAGAAAATCATATTAAAACCGGAGCCCCTGCTTTTTCTTTGATCCTGGCAGATACCCAAACTGCTGGCCGGGGGCGGCATGGCAGAACTTGGGAAACCAGAGCAGGTAAAGCCCTTGCCTTCAGCATAATTTTGTACCCTGAACCAGGATTATTAACCCCAGAAACCCTGGGCAAACTAAGCGGATTGGGGGCCCTGGCAGTTGCTGAAACCTTGATCGAAGATTATCAACTGGAGGCGGAGATAAAGTGGCCCAATGATGTGCTGGTAGAGGGGAAAAAGGTCTGTGGTGTACTGGTAGATGTTCATTGGGCTGGAAACCAGTTGAAAGATGTAGTGCTGGGAATTGGAATAAATGTATCCAGAGGATCTGTTCCGGAGGAAAGGGACCTGCATTTCCCTGCGGCTTGCCTGGAAGATCTTGCCGGAAGAGATATTTCCCGCCTGGAGCTGCTGGTAAAGGTTATGCTATCCCTCTTGAAGTGGTATCCAGAGCTGTCCTCTGAATTGTTTACAACTGCCTGGCAGGAAAGGCTGGCATATAAAAATGAAGTTGTTGTTCTGAAAACAGGAAAAAAAATAATTGATCAGGGGAAAGTGTTGGGTATATCCAATGAGGGTTCCCTGATCCTGCACTCCAATTCCGGAGCAGAGCGCAGGTACCAGACTGGAGAGATCCAGCTCCGTTTGGTTGACAGATTCTAAAAATAAGCTACACTAGGAAAAGGATCGAGATTTCCAGGGAGAAGATATTATGTCATTAGACGATATCCGAAACCAGTTCGACGATGATTTTGATTTTTCTGAAGACGAAGTTTGGGGTGACCCTGTAGCCCAGCCCGAATTATTTGGGATGACTCCAGTGCAGCGCCTGGTTTTGGCGTTCCTTCTTTTCCTCACCACGGTAATTATCAGCGCTTTTTGTTTGCTGGTAGTCGGAAAAGTAGCTCTGCCGACCTAAGTTAATAAAATAAGTAAGAAAAGAACCGTAATCGCTGAAGGATTACGGTTCTTCGTTATCAAATTTTCTGTTTTATGATGGTATTTCTTTCTCTTCCTCTATTGTTTCTAAATCCTGTTCCGCAAATCGTGCGATAGATACCACCACGTCCTCTTCCCGCAGCTGCATAATGGTCACACCGCGGGCAACCCGATTGTACCGGGAAATGCTCTCAGCCTTGGTGCGCATTACGGTACCTTCGGCAGAGATGACAGTGATTTGGTCTTGTTCCGGAAGGACGACTCGGGCTGCCGCAATTTCACCAATGACCGGCAGGGCTTTCTTATCGACAGTTAACACACCCATTGTCGCCCGGCTCCTCCTTGGGTAATTATCCAGTGAGGTTCGTTTACCAAATCCTTTTTCAGTGATGACCAGTAAATCTCCTCCCTTTTCAACGATATCCATCCCCACAACTTCATCCTTCTCCCGGAGACGGATGCCGATTACACCCATTGCTGGCCGGTTCATCTGACGGACTTCTTTTTCTTGAAAGCGCAGGGCATATCCTTTGCGAGTAATTAGCATCAGATCATTTTTACCGCTGGAAAGCCGGACCCATCCCAGACTATCATCCTCTTTAAGGTTGATCGCAATTAAACCGGAAGGTCGGACAGAATCGAATTCAGATAGATCTACACGTTTGATCAAGCCTTTTTGGGTCACCATAGTGCAATATTTGGCTTCCTTAAAATCTGTCACAGGCACGATGGCGGTGATTTTTTCGTTGGGGTCGATATTCAGTACGTTAACTATCGGCAGTCCCCGGCTGATTCGGCTGGCTTCCGGTATCCGGTAGGCTTTGGAAGAGTAGACCTTCCCGCGGTCTGAGAAGAACAACACTGTATCCAGTGTACGGGCGGGAATTAAGGACATGATTTCATCTTCATCACGCATGGAGTGGCCTTTCACACCGATGCCGCCCCGTTTCTGGGAGCGGAAGGTGAGGGCCATCACCCGTTTTATGTATCCCCGTTCTGTGATGCTGATTAAAATCGGTCGGTCTGGAACCAGGTCTTCCTCGTCGATTTCCTGCGCTGCATCAGGGGCGATATCAGTCCGGCGTTCATCACCGAACTTATTAACCAATTCAGCTAAATCATCCTTGATGATTTTTAGCTGTTTTTTCCGGCTTTTCAGCAGTCCTTGGAAATATTTGATTTTTTCAATCAGTTCTTTATGCTCATTCTCGATTTTCTGGCGTTCCAGAGCTGCCAGCCGTTTTAGCTGCATATCCAGGATTGCCTGCGCCTGAATCTCTGTCAGTTTAAAACGTTCAATCAAGGAGATCTTCGCTGAATCCGTATCTGCTGATTTCCGGATGGTTTTAATTACTTCATCCAGGTTGGTGAGTGCGATTAACAGGCCATCCAGTATGTGTGCCCGGGCTTCAGCTTTATCCAGTTCAAATTGTGTCCGGCGTTGGATGATGTTCAGGCGATGGTCAATGTACAGCGTTAGGGACTGTTTTAATGACAGCAGTCGGGGTTCATCATCAATTAAGGCCAGCATCTGGGCGCCAAACGTAGATTGCAGCGCGGTATATTTGTAGAGTTGGAAGAGAACTTTGCGCGGCTGCGCTGTGCGTTTAAGTTCAATGACAATGCTCATCCCGTCCCGGTCGGATTCATCCCTTAAATCAGAGATGGATTTGATTTTGTTCTCACGAACAAGACTGGCGATGCGCTCTATCAGGGTAGTCTTTTTGAGCTGATAGGGGATTTCTGTAATCACAATCCTGAAGCGGCCGCCCTGATCCATTTCCTCGATATGGGCCCGGCCCCGGAGAATAATCCGGCCCCTGCCTGTTACATATGCCTGGCGGATGCCTTCATCCCCGATAATGATGCCCCCGGTGGGGAAATCAGGTCCCGGGATAAACTTGATTAGATCCTCAATGGTTACTTTGTCAATTTTATTGTAATTATCAATCAGGTGGTTTATGCCCGCAGCTAACTCGTTCAGGTTGTGCGGAGGGATATTGGTTGCCATGCCGACCGCGATGCCGGACGCGCCATTCAGCAGCAGGTTAGGAAGCCGGGCAGGCAGCACATCCGGTTCCTTAAGAGAACCATCAAAGTTGTCAGTAAAGTCTATTGTGCCTTTATCGATATCAGCCAGCATTTCCTCGGATATGGAATCCATGCGGGCTTCGGTATAACGCATGGCCGCCGGTGCATCACCGTCGATGGATCCAAAGTTGCCCTGTCCGTCAACCAGGGGGTAGCGCATGGAGAATGGCTGTGCCATTCTCACCATAGCATCGTAAACCGCACTGTCTCCATGGGGGTGGTATTTACCCAGCACTTCACCGACTATACGGGCAGATTTTTTATAGGAGCTTCTGGAACGGATGCCCATATCGTGCATGGCAAACAGTATCCGGCGGTGGACTGGTTTCAGCCCATCTCTGGCATCTGGAAGCGCCCTGGCAACGATTACGCTCATGGCATAATCGAGATAAGAAGAGCGCATTTCCTGATCAATATTGATCGGTTGTACGGCACTAATATCCATAAAACGATCCTTCTTTTTTTGCTGCATATTAATGAAAACGTGTGCTGCTGGAAGGGAGCACACTTGCTTTTATTATACCACTCTGCCCCCTGAAAACAGCTCCGACGGCGCTGAAGGAAAGCAGCCTGGGAGACCCGATTTACTGCTCCTGGAAACCAAAAAACCCCGGTCTCCCGGGGTCTTTTTAATGATTTTTAGGGACTTTATTTAGTTTTCAGCCAGGTACTCTTTGATCGCTTTGGCGGCCACTCGTCCAGCGCCCATGGCCTGGATTACAGTTGCAGAACCGGTAACTATATCCCCTCCGGCAAAAACACCCTTTTTAGAGGTTTCCCCGCTTTCTTCATCCACCAGGAAGGTTCCCCAATCACTGGTTTTTATATCTGGAGAGGTCTCAGCGATAAACTTGCGGGGCATTGTACCCAGGGCAACAATCACTGTGTCTGCCTCCACAAGGTGTTCGGACCCTTTGATGGTAATGGGTCTTCTTCTGCCAGAGTCATCGGGCTCTCCCAATTCCATTTTGACACATTCGATTTCTTTAACATGATTGTTCTCATCCCCGATGAAACGAATGGGGTTGGTCAGCAGGTTAAAGATAATGCCTTCTTCTTCTGCGTGATGGATTTCTTCCTCTCTGGCAGGCATTTGATCTCTTGCTCGTCGGTAGACAATGCTAACCTCGGTGTCGTCACCGCCAACGCGTTTAGCAGACCGGGCAGCGTCCATGGCAACATTACCGGCGCCGAAAACAGCCACTTTTTTGCCTACTTTTACTGGTGTAGCATATTCCTCGCGATAGGCTTTCATCAGATTTACCCGGGTCAGGAATTCGTTCGCGGAAGAGATTCCATTCAGGTTTTCACCGGGCAGTTTCAGGAACATTGGAAGCCCGGATCCTGTGCCGATAAAAACCGCGTCAAAACCATCATCATTCATAAGCTGATCAATGGTTCGGGTCTTTCCGATCAACATGTTTAATTTTATTTCAGCTCCGAGTTTCTTGATGGTATCAATTTCGGCAGCAACAATTTTCTTGGGAAGACGGAATTCCGGGATGCCGTAAATCAGCACCCCGCCCAATTCATGCAGTGCTTCAAAGATAGTCACTTTATGACCAGCCTGCAACAGCTCGTAGGAGACTGTGATACCAGCCGGTCCAGAGCCGATAATTGCTACTTTTTTCCCGCTGGGGGGAGCAACTTCCGGCAGTACAACAGTGCCCTGGTTCCGTTCATAATCTGCGACAAAACGTTCCAGCCGTCCGATGGCGACCGGTTCGTCAATTTTTCCGACCACACAAACCTGTTCACATTGCTCTTCCTGGGGGCAAACCCGGCCGCAAACTGCCGGGAGTAAATTGGTTTCCTTGATTTTTCGGGCTGCACCGATGAAATCACCTTCGGTAATCAAGTGGATGAATCCTGTGATATCCACTGATACCGGACAGCCATCTACACAAGGCTGTTTTGGGCACTGCAGACAACGCTGAGCTTCTTTTTGAGCAAGTACTGCGTCAAACCCCAGGGCAACTTCTTCAAAATCCTGAATGCGATCTTGTGCACTCCGGACCGGCATCTCCTGCCGCGGAATGCGGTCTGGTTTTTTCCGTGGGGACCGGGTTCTTTTTTCTTCGGCCATTATGCTCTCTCCTGTTCAGCGTCAGTGATGATTTTGTCCATTTGGCAGGCTTGTTCTTCATCGTAATAATGATGTTTGGCAATCTGCTCTTCAAAGTCCACTAAATGAGCGTCAAATTCGGGTCCGTCAACACAGGCAAATTTCACTTCATCTCCCACCGTTACCCGGCATCCGCCGCACATCCCTGTTCCATCAATCATAATGGCATTCAGGCTGACAATGGTTTCGATATCGTAGGGACGGGTAACTTCTGCGACTGCTTTCATCATCATTGTGGGACCGATAGCAACCACAAAATCAATTTTCTTTTTATCATCGATCATGCCCTGCAGGATAGTTGATCCAAATCCCTTAACTCCATAACTGCCGTCATCAGTTGCGATAATCAACTCGTCGCTGACTTTTGCGAGTTCTTCTTCAAGAATGAGCAATTCTTTGTTTCGGGCACCGTTGATGGTGACAACTGTATTCCCTGCTTCCTTTAATCCTTTGGCAATCGGGTAAAGAACTGCTGTGCCCACACCGCCGCCAACACAAACCACTGTGCCGTATTTATGCATGTCAGTTGGTCGTCCCAGGGGGCCGAGTACATCCAGAAATCCATCTCCTTCCTCGCAGCAGGTCAGGCAATGAGTGCTGAATCCGGCATCCTGGATGATCAGGTCGATTGTTCCCTTTTTTGGATCAGAATCGACAATCGTCAGCGGAACCCGTTCACTTGTTTCATCCGCCCGGATGACGACAAATTGACCGGGTTTTCTCGACTTGGCAACTTCGGGAGCTTCAATGGAAAAACGGGTTATTTTGGGAGCGAGAACCTCTTTTGAAACAATCTTATACATAATTTCTACTCCTGAAAATCAGCTCAAAGGGCAGTTTTTTTTACACCGTTCAAATTATATCTTTAATGTGCTTCTGGAAGTCATAAATTTTTATGTTACAAGTCATATATTCTCTCAGCTCTTTAACGGTTGAGAACAGTACCGGGTTCCTCCACGAGTATATCACAGGGTTATCAGGGATTTCCTTAAGCGGCAAGCACAACGTGATTGGAATGTCAGGGTGTTTTTTTCCTTCTCCTTCCTGTTATTATATAGGGGTAATAACCAGCTACTCCTGCTATTTGTTCAAATTTTATCAAGGACCTTACAGAGCATGATTGACGGCATTAATAAAGAAACCCGGCAAAATACTCCAACCTCCACCAGGAAGATTAATAAATTCCGCAAACGGTATTACTCCAGCTGGGGGGCTTTCTGGCAGGATTTTTCGTATTTGCTATCCCATCGGAACCAAATTAAAGGTGCGCTCAGGGAAGGCAGCATCTCACCAGCGTTCCGGGAGCGGTTGATGATGGCGGTTACGGAAGTCAATGACTGCAGGTACTGCAGAACATTTCATGTTCAGCAAGCTTATCAAGCTGGTCTATCAGAACAGGAAGTCCAAACCTATTTGTCCGGCATTATCCCCGAAGATGTTCCGTCGGAGGAAAAGCTTGCTGTGGGTTATGCAAAATACTGGGCGGAAAATGACGCTCAACCTGACCTGGAATCCCAAAACCAGATTCGGGAAGCATACGGGGAGGAAGGGTTTGACGCAATTCAAATCATCTTGCGAATGATCCGGATGGGGAATTTATTGGGGAATACTGGGGATTATTTCCTCTTTCGGTTATCCTTTGGAAGAGTGGGGGGAAAAAGAACTGATCAATGATCCAAAAGCTGGGCCCTTATCTGGTACTGGAATTCAATTGTTTTGCTGATTGACAGGGTACGGAATTTTATCTGAAATGGATCGTTTTTGAAACATCAGGGAAAGAAAATCATCACCTGGAAGATTGATTAAAGCCAACCGCTAAACTATTTGTTTTTTACACAAATGGTTTAGATGATCCTGAGTATCCCGGGAAAACTCGTGGTATGATTGGTTGTTAAGAAACACCCTTGATCACTCGATCAATCTGGCTTCAATCCCTCTCAGATAAGTTGTGAAAGGGCTTTTTAGTGTGAAGTGGTTCTTTGGATTAATCCACCTTTCAGAAGTGCACCTGATTCCCAGAACAAGAATGTGTTTAAGGAAGCAAGGAGAAAAACATGCAAGAAAAATTAGATAAATTAAAATCAATTCTGGCGGAAGTATACGATATAGCCGGCGCCACAGCGGTTCTGGGCTGGGATCAACAAACCTATATGCCTTCTGGAGGCATTATTAGCCGTGGTAATCAGATAGGTACTTTGAGTGGTCTCGCTCATTCAAAATTTGTTTCTCTGGAAGTTGGAGGTTTACTCGAGGACCTGAAACCATTTGCTGAATCCCTTGATCATGATTCAGATGATTATTGTTTGGTTGAGGTTACCTCAAGGAATTATGACAAACAAACCAAAGTTCCCAGTGATTATGTAGCTGAATTTTCCCGGGTCACAGTTGTCGCTCATGGCGCCTGGGAAGAAGCCAGAAAAAACGATGATTTCTCTCACTTTCAACCGCATCTGGAAAAGATCGTGGAAATGAGGCGTAAATACGCCGAATTTTTTGCGCCTTATGAGCATGTATACGACCCGCTGTTGGATGATTATGAACCAGGTATGAAAACGGCTGAGGTACAGAAAATCTTCTCTGAACTGCGTCCCAAACAGGTCGAATTAATTAAAGCAATTAGTGAAAAACCGGAAGTGGATGACAGTTTTCTCCACCAATTCTTTGAAGATCAAAAGCAATGGGATTTTGGTGAACAGGCTATTACAAAATACGGTTATGATTGGGATCGCGGCAGGCAGGATAAAGCCGCTCATCCGTTTACTACCAAGTTTGGGTTTGGTGATGTCCGGATTACAACCCGGGTTGATCCTAATTTCCTGAATACAGCCTTATTTGGCACTTTACATGAAGGGGGACACGCGATTTACGAACAGGGTGTCTCACAGGATTTGGACAGGACTCCACTGGGTAACGGTGCTTCCCTGGCCATCCACGAATCTCAATCCCGCATGTATGAAAATCTATTGGGCAGATCATACGATTTCTGGGTATTCTTTTACCCCAAGCTCCAGGAAATCTTTTCTACCCAACTGGGAAATGTAGACCTGGACACCTTTTATAAAGGAATCAACAAAGTTGAACCTTCCCTGATCAGGGTTGAAGCAGATGAAGCCACCTATAACCTTCATATAATGCTCCGCCTGGAATTGGAAATCGCTTTGATGGAGGGCAAGCTCATGGTTGCCGATTTGCCGGCTGCCTGGAATGAGCGCATGGAGGATTATCTGGGAGTGGTTCCCCCCAACGACGCCGATGGTGTTTTGCAGGATGTGCACTGGTCAAGCGGTATCCTGGGATATTTCCCCACCTATGCCTTAGGCAACCTGGTGTCAAACCAGCTTTGGGAAAAGATCAACCAGGATATTCCGGGTTTATCTTCCCAGGTCCGAGGAGGAGAGTTCAGTGAACTTCTGGCCTGGCTGCATGAGAACGTCCACAGGCACGGCTCGAAATTTAAACCGCAAGAATTAGTTACCAGGATAGTTGGATCAAAAATTGCATCGGACCCTTACTTAAAGTATCTCAACGAGAAATTTGGTTCAATTTACCAGCTTTAATCAATAATGGCCTGGTTCTGATCTGAAGGGATCGAGTAAGCGGATTAATTGGTATTGGATAAGGAGTATCAGTGGGACGGATTTTGTTTATTGATGATGACACAGACGCACTTGAAACCTACGTAAAGGCAGTTTCGCTTGCGAATCATAAAGCTGATGTAGCTTCCAGCGTGCAGGATGGCTGGGAGATGATTCAAGAAACTGAGTATGACCTGATTTTTGTGGATTTAAATATACCAGAAGTCTCTGGATTTGAACTGATTGAAAAATTAACCCAAGATGAGGATACTAAATCCATTCCTGTAGTCGTAATTTCTGCTTTGCCGGAAGATGGTCTTATTGATGAGGTATTAAATGCCGGGGCGCAACTTTTCCTGGAAAAGCCTGTCGCTCTTGTTGAGCTCTTTTCTGTGATTGAAAAATATGAAACAAAGTCATCCAAATAATTATGGAAGGTGCTGCACAAATTGACAGCATGAAGTCATTAATTCGTTTTTCTTTTTCTGCCCTGATCATCACTTTTTTAGCTGCCGGATGTGGTTTTCTTCCGGCGACTAACTCCCCAACCTTCATACCAGAGGAACACTTACCTACAGTCATTGAGATGACTGCTCAAGCTATGATTGATGAGGGAATAATCCTGATCACGCCTGTTCCGCCGCCCACTTCTGTCCCAGTAATCATTACCGAGACACCTATTCCCACAGATACCAAAATCCCGCCATCCCCGGAACCGGAGTTCACCCCTACTGAAACCATTGATTTGGCGCTGATCGAACAAGAACCCCTCACTCTCCCGGACCCTCTTCCTTATGGGGAAATTCAACTCATAAGCCCGGGGCGGCTTTCCAGGGTCACATCTCCATTCAGCATACATGCTTACCTGGCACCTCCCCGAAATGATAGAGAAGAAGAGTCAAGCTACCAGGTTTCTCTTTATGGCAGTGATGGGAGATTGCTGGTACGGCATCTTTTTACCCGGGAAGCCGGGCAAAGCGGGAATACGCATCTGACGATGGAGATAATTTTTGAAGTATCAGGAGATGCTGAAGCAGCTCGCCTCGAAATCAGCTCTCTGGATGAGTATGGCAGAATATCCGCGTTGGCGACCACGGACCTGATATTGCTGTCAGAAGGCGACCCGGAGATTAAAGCTGTTCAGGACCTTTATGAAAATTTAATTATTCAGCAGCCAATATCCAGTACCCTTATTCAAGGTGATGTACTGATCATTCAGGGAGTTACCCGTTTTGCACCGCGAGACCAACTTCTGATTGAATTAATAAACAGGGAAGGCGGCTTGGTGGGATCAATATTACTTCTGGTTTCACAAGAAAACCTTGGCAGCGGATATCGACCGTTTGAAGGAGAAGTCCCTTACCAGGTGGGAATATCCTCCTGGATCAGGGTCCAGGTGACAGCCAGGGATGGTAAATTCTCTGGAGTCCAGCATTTGTCTAGTGTAGAAGTGCTGGTGAGTCCTTAAAGGTTATTG
Source organism: Anaerolineales bacterium (assembly GCA_021108255.1). Taxonomy (GTDB): domain Bacteria; phylum Chloroflexota; class Anaerolineae; order Anaerolineales; family UBA11858; genus B10-G9. The sequence goes on from JAIORG010000247.1 coordinate 12,674, forward strand.
AGCGATAAGGTTAGATTCAATTTTGATCTGGAATCATTAATCAATCTATATAGAAAAGATTCTGAAATTTTCCCCTGAAGCAGTAGAAGACAATCTGCAAGGAGAGTTTTATGAGTAAACCAACAGAAAACCAATAGGGAAGACAATTTAATTACCGGTATGCCAGTGTGTTTTGTGGGGCCAATTTACCTTGCCCAATATTCTGCTTCACAAGAATTATTCCTAAAATTCATCGCAACGTGGTGCCGAAAATGCTATAATGATTGGAAGTTACCCCAAAATTCTTCACCAGTTGAAAAGAATGTAGATAATTTTATGTTGACGTGGAATTCAGGTCATAATTAGTTTTGGAATTAACTTCATGAAAACGGGACCAAATAGGAAAAAAATATTCAGTATCGTCAGTATACTGATTCTTTTAAGTATTATGTTATTTGTTGTTTTAAACTACATTTCTTCCAAAGAGGCATTGCTTTTGTCAATAGAACAGCGTGGTGATGAATTGGAAGCGGAATTTAAGATCACCTATGAGTTGACAACAGTCTATATGCAGCAAGCTGCACTCATTATTGCTTCGGATGAAGATGTCCAGCAGTTGTTTCTAACCGGAAAAAAATCTGTTCTAGCAGAAGGAGGTGGGCCGGGCGGTGAGAAATCAGCCGCTGCGCGCAAAGCATTGCTAAATGAAGTTGAGGAGCTATGGGAAAATCTGACAACGAATTATGATCCACGACAACTTCACTTCCACTTAGGACCAGGCTCGACATCATTTTTACGCGCCCATCGGCCAGAGAAATTTGGCGATATTATGGACGAAGTTCGCTACACGATTGTTGATGCAAATAGACTTCTAATTCCTACTCGTGGGTTTGAAACTGGACGTGTTTACTCCGGTATCCGAGGCGCAGTTCCGGTTTTTGCTGTAGATCCTGATCACGATGAAAATGTGCATGTTGGCGCTTTAGAAGTAGGAGTTTCGTTTTCTCAACTATTAAACACATTGGATACAGCTAATGAAGCTGGCTTTGCTGTATTGCTTACGATGGAGCAAGTAAAAACAAATATGTGGCCAGAGTTCCTGGATACTTATATTATTTCATCGCCTCCAATTGGTAATTTCATTATTGAATCGACTAGTAGAGAAGATGAAATCCGGACAATTCTAGCAAGCGATAGCGGATATAGTATTTTGGTTTCTGGTGGCACAAAGATTATAGATTTTGGAGAAGATCGTTCTTTTGCAGTTAGAGCATTTGATTTACGCGATTATCGCGGCACAGTTGACGAGAGTTTACCACCTGCAGGAATGATCTATATATGGAAGGATGTTACTCAGGATGTCGCTCTTTTTGAGACACATGTGCGAAATAGCATCATCTATGGCGTGACGGTGTTTTTTTTCTTGGAAATCCTATTTTATTTTTCAATCCAGTTCCTCACGAGTATATTAATTAAAGGAAATAGAGACTTAGAACAAAAAGTATTAACCAGAACTAGAGAACTCTCCAAGACAGCTGATGAGCTTTCCGAACAAATCCTTTATTTTGAATCCTTGTTTTTCAACAACCCGGTTGCGATTGTGGTTCTTGATCAGAATCAAAGTATAGTATCTGTAAATCCGGAGTTTGAAAACCTTTTTGGGTACAAAGAGAGTGAAATTCTCTATCAAGAACTTGATCCATTGTTAACCTTGGATGATACCGTTAGCGAAGCACAAGAATTTACCTCCCAGGTTTCCCAGGGGAAAAATATTTCCGAGGTTGGAAAAAGATCAAGGAAGGATGGAACAGCCCTGGATGTTGAAATATTTGGAGTCCCGATTGAGGTTGATGGTGAAATTATTGGGTTGCTGGGGATTTACCACGACATAACCGACCTGCTCCAGGCGAAGAAAGAAGCCGAACAAGCAAACCAGGCAAAAAGTGAATTTCTCGCTAATATGAGCCACGAGATAAGAACACCCATGAATGGAATCCTGGGTATGGTTGAGCTTGCTCTAGATACAGAAATAACCCCGGAACAGGAAGATTATCTAAAAACGGCAAAAAACAGCGCGAAGGCATTGCTGGATATTATTAATGACATACTCGACTTTTCCAAAATTGAAGCTGGTTATTTGGATATTGAGATTATTAATTTTGATCTGATTAATACCGTGGAAGGAGTTGCCCAATCCCTGGCGGTTCGGGCAGAAGAAAACGAACTTGAGATATCTGTCTTAATTGAACCCAATATACCTTCGGCTCTACTCGGTGATCCGGGAAGGTTGCGCCAGGTTTTAATGAACCTGACTGGTAATGCAATTAAGTTCACAAAGCAGGGAGAGGTAGTTATCCGGGTAGAAAAACTGAGTGAAGAAGAAGGTCAGTTTATGTTAAAGTTTTCCGTCCGGGATACAGGCATTGGGATTCCTCTTGACAGACAAAAAGATATTTTTGAACGATTTAGTCAAGCAGATGGATCTACAACAAGAAAATTTGGAGGAACAGGGCTGGGGCTGGCAATTTCCAACCAACTTGTCACTTTAATGGGGGGTGAAATAGGAGTGGAAAGTGAACATGGCGTGGGAAGCACTTTCTGGTTTTCCGCGAGACTCAGGGAATTTACCGGGAATCCAGATCGGGAAGCTACCATTCCAATTCCCCTCCGCGGAATCCGGATTTTGGGCATTGATGATAATGCGACCAATCGATTGGTTCTGGAGAAAACCCTTCAGAAGTATCATGCCAGGGTAGATGTAATCTCCGGGGGAGAAAAAGTTTTGGATTACCTTCAGGATGCTGAAGCCGAAAATGATCCCTATAAGGTGATATTGCTGGATATGCAAATGCCTGAAATGGATGGAGAAGAGACCCTGAGGAAAATTAAATCATCTCCCCTGGGTAAAGCGGTTGAAGTTATTATTCTCACCTCAATGGGAAAACGGGGAGATGCAGCGCATCTACAGGATTTAGGTTGTTCTGGATATCTGGTCAAACCGGTTATGCAGCGGCAGCTGATTGAAATAATTGGCACTGTCTTGAGCTTGAAGAAGGTGAAGCAACCTGAAGACGAGGAAGTCTTTGTAACTCGTCATACCCTCTCAGAACATAAGCAGCAATATGCCAGGATTTTGCTTGTTGAAGATAATCTTGTAAATCAAAAGTTGGCTGTTGCCTTGTTAAAGAAGGAAGAATATCCGGTGGATGTGGTGGACAATGGACTCAAAGCAGTCCAGGCAGTCCAGGAAAATATTTACAACCTGGTTTTGATGGATATCCAGATGCCTGAGATGGATGGTTTTGAAGCTACGCGTGAAATCAGGAAAAACGAACAGGGAGGAAGACACATTCCGATAATAGCAATGACAGCTCATGCTATGGATGGAGACAGGGAACGCTGCCTGAATGCTGGAATGGATGACTACCTGTCAAAACCCATAGATCATGATGAACTTTTTACTCTGATTAGAAAATGGAGTGGCAAGTATCTGCCCGAGAATTGAAAAGGCTTTATTTAATCCGAGTCCGAACCACTTGATAGACCTGTTTTAATTCACTGGTTTTTAATATCCATAAAGCCCCAAGATAAACTACTGAACCAACCAGGATTCCTCCAGCTCCGAGGATCCAGGTGGAGCTGTTTCTGGTTAGGCTGATCCATCCCCAGAGCGCGATTGACATCAACCCTCCTGAGAGCCCGGCTTTGAGGACTCCAGACCAGATCCGTTTTCCTTCCAAACCCTCCAGTCGTTTCCTCATGATCCAAAGCAGACCGACCATCTCCAGGCTGGTTGCCAGTGTATTTGCCAGCGCCAGCCCGCCGTGCGGCATCCAGCCCTGCCGGCTGAAGGCGGCTGAAAATAGGAAGCTGAACAGTACATTCAGGGACATGGCTGCGATGCCGATAAACACTGGTGTTTTGGTATCGTGCAGGGCATAAAACGCCCTGGCAAGGATTTCCACCATGGCATGACCTACCAGGCCCGCTGCATACCAGAGCAGTGCCCAGGCAACCAGTTCTGTGGAACGAGCGGTAAATTCACCCCGCTGGAGGAGCAGAGTAATAATGGGTTTTCGGAGCAGGATCAATCCCAGGCTGGCAGGAATGGATAGCAGCAAAATACCCCTCAAGGTCGCAGAAAGGGAGCCGCGCATATCCTGCAATTTGTTTTGGGCAACCTGGATTGAAAAAGTAGGCAGGGCAGCAGTGGCAATTGATTGGGCAATCGCTGCCAGGGGCATCAGCATCAGCCCAAAAGCAATTTGAATGGCTGTTACACTTCCTTCGGGCTGGAGAGAGGCCAGCCGGACATTGATCCAGAAATTCAGCTGAACCACGGCGACACCCAACAGACGGGGACCCATCAACCGGGCAACCTCCCGCACATTGGGAGATTTCAGACCCAGAGAAAAATTGTAATTCCCGCCCTGCTTAAATAGCAGGGGGAGCTGCAGGATCAAATGCAGCGCGGCACCGATGATCACCCCCCAGGCCAGGCCATGAATGCCCATTCTTGGAGTAAGAACAGTTACTCCAAAGATCATACCGATCTGGTACATTGAGGGAGTTAAGGCAGGAATAAAAAATTTCTGGTGGGAATTTAAGATTCCCATAACCAATCCGCTGATTCCAAACAAGACAGCTGAGGGAAGCATCAGACGGACGAGTGAAATAGCGAGCGCTTCTTTGGCGGGATCTGCCGCAAAACCCGGTGCCAGGATATACCGCACTAACTGCGGGGCAAAAATTGCTGCCAATGCCGCTGTCAGGGTGAGTACGATGAGGACCAGGTTGGTGATTGAGGAGGCTAAGCGCCAGGCTTGCTCGCGTTTTTCCTTTGCCAGCAGGCTGGTGAAGATGGGGATGAATGCGGATCCTAGTGCTCCCCCGGCAACCAGATTAAACAGGGTTTCTGAAATCCTGTTGGCGGCAGTAAATGCTTCCATAACGGAAGAGGTGCCAAAGGCATCTGCGACCAGGATTTGACGGACCAGGCCGGAAAGGTTGCTGATCACAAAAGCCAATGTAATCACTCCGGCAGCGCGTGCTATTTGTCGGTTTGCTGAAAGGGAATCAGGGGAAGAGGGTTCTGTTCTCACAAAACAAAATTATAACATCACTCGTAATACACGGTTCAGAATGCTGTTTGGAAGAGTAATTCAACCAGCGCTGTTCTTAGATGAAATTTATACCCGTATGCTATAATCGCTCCAGTAAAAGTAGAATTATTAACATCAGAGATAGCTGATGTTTTAGAAAAAATTTAGGTGAATCCATGCTTGAAAAAATAGTCCGTTTAGTAGGGGGTGACCCCCATAAAAAGATAATTGACGGTTTTTCAGAAGAAATTATAGGAATTAATGACCTGGAAAACCTCTATGAAGGGTTAAGTGAGGGAGAATTACAATCGAAAACGGATCTTTTCCGTTTAAGGTTGGCGAAAGGTGAAACCCTTGAAGATATTCTTCCCGAGGTGTTTGCTACTGTTCGGGAAGCCAGTAAAAGGACCATTGGACAACGCCATTATGATGTCCAGATGATCGGGGGAATTGCCATGCACCGCTGTTTTGTCGCGGAAATGAGAACCGGTGAAGGAAAGACTCTTGGCGCAACCCTGCCGCTTTACCTGAATGGACTCGAACTTTCCCTGGCCTGGATCAAGAAAGCCCGGGCAACCTGGGGAGAAGACCCTGAGAACTGGAAATTTATTCCTGTTGATGGGCTGTCTGTGGGGAGGGGAGTCCACCTGATCACGGTGAATGACTATCTGGCGCGGCGAGATGCCCGCTGGATGGCTCCCATTTTCAACTACCTGGGATTGAATGTAGGAGTGCTGCAAATGGCAGCCCGGACTGAACACGGGAAAAAGGCGTTTTTGGTTAACCTGGAGAATAAATCACCCCAGGAGGACCGTAATCAGTTAGATATGGTCTTGAGGGAAAAAGCCTATCAGGCAGACATTCTTTACGGGACCAATAATGAATTTGGTTTTGATTATCTCCGGGACAATATGGCCATGCGCCTGGA
>JAIORG010000037.1 GCA_021108255.1 Anaerolineales bacterium
TTTATGCGTAGCCCTTCAACAAATTCAGGGCTAACCCCGTAGGGGCATTGCCGGCTGATCATGTAGATCACAATTAACTGCTAGACTCATCTTCCCCGTCTTGCGGCAAAAGGAAGTTCTCAGAATAAACTACATCAAAGTGGGATTGGAAAGGTTATCGATAGGCGAAATTGACGAAACAGGCGTCCTGAGTAGCTCTGAGTAATCTCGCAGGGATGTATCAAAGTGCGTATCGAAGGGCTCCTGCTTGAGCTTGTGTTATAACATTAAACTTTAAACCGTTTATCTCTCCAGCGGGCACCCGCTGATATCCTCAAGCGCACCGTCTCTCCAGAGCACAGCTTCCACTTGGTCCCCATCTTCAGAGTAGATCACAACCACGACCGTATCGAAGGAACCCCCTACCTCACAACCTATCGCGACTACATCAGATCCATGGGGGAATATAACCGGGGGTTTTTCCCGGAATAATACTCCCCAGAGAACTTTTGTGCCCGTCAGATAGAACTCTGTCCTCGTTTCCTGATCTCTCTCAAGTCCCCCCCAGACAGTAAGTCTAACGTCGTAGAAACTCTCTCCAGGCTCAAAATAGCGGGGATATAAAGCTCGAGCATAAACAACCTGCCCTCCCTGGTCGATAAAGTCAGTCAGCAGCCTTCTTTCCTGATCCAGAAAGGGGCTTTTTTCAAAATCCAAAAGTCTGGCCGTTTTTTGATCCAGAGCAACCTCAGGATATAGATTCGGGGTGAGATATTCAACCACCGGAATACTTGCCCCAAGGACAAATAAACCCACCGGTATGACAGATAATGCAAATTTTCTATAGAAAATTTTTGGCAGCGGGGGCAGCACTCCTGAAACCTTATCTGATCGAGCCGGCAGATTCCCCAACCACCTCAAGCCACACCTGATTAACTCAACTAATCCAATGCTATAAAACAGTCCTGTAATCCAATCTACCTCCTGAAGATACCTTCCTCCAGAAAACCGGATCCAGGTAAAAATCAAGATATGAGCAAGAAGAGCGAGCAAGGGTATGGAAACAATCCAGCCCTGTTCCCGCCAAACTCCTGAAATTCCAAGCGAAATTAACGTCAGGGTGAGAGAAACCGCAAGGATCGATTGGGAAGGAATCCTGCCATCCCAATCCCCCCACCAATAAGGAAGGGTTTTAACATACGCTTCAGGTGAATAGAAAAATCCCCCATAATAACGGTCCAGCTTCCCAGTGGACATTTTTGAGAGATAGTCTAAATCTAAAACTAGCAGGTTGCTTGGCAGATAGACCACAGATTGGATTAATTGATTTGTGAAGTGGTTAAGCAGCAAGTCCAGGGTTGAATCCAATCCATCAGCCTTATCCAGGCCTGGGTTGAGGATGAGGCTTTTTTGATAAGTACTGCCAGGAGAGGGCTGAGTAACGTTAAATACACTCCGAATGAGGGGCATCCTCTCCCATACATAAGCCTGGTCATCCGTTAGCAGAAAACTATCTTCCGGTTTTATCTGTTCTGGATCCAATTCAAGCGTATCGGTAATTAAATACGATTGGTTTCCAGGTCGATTTAGATAAACCAAACCGGTTTTATGCCAATTTCGGTAAATCCAGGGGGTAATCACAAGTAAGATCCCAAATCCAACCAATGCCAAGTTTTTTAGCAGAGAGCCAAGTCTTTTATGGAAATACAACGCAGCTCCTACCGCGACAAAAGGAAAGATAATGCCCACTTCCTGCCGGATAAGCATAGTCATCCCCAGGACACCCCCGCTTAGAAGAGGTAAAATTGTCCGCTCTGCAGGTCTTTTCACCCATTGAATGAAAAAGATCAGGAACAGGATTATTCCCATCATGGTTGGGATTTCTGACATCAACAATTTTGAATTGACCCCGGTAATAACACCACCTAATAAGAGAGCATTTCGCTCCCTCAAGATGATTAAAACAGCAGCTAATAAACCAGACGCCCGGGAATGAAGAGATCCCCCTAAGAAATAAAGTAAAACCGGCAGGAGTGAAAAAACAGCCAACTGCAGATTAATGATCTCTTCATACCCCAAACCAGCTATTCGATGCAAAACTGTTTGGAAGAAGACTAAAGCCGGTCGGAGTGCAACTGATGGGTCATAGTCCCCCAGATATGTTTGAAACTCCCCTATTGCTAACAGACTATGGGCTGTTCTATCGTATAACAGTGCATCTGAATTAGGATAATACTCATAATTGGGAGGTCTCTGCTGATCAAAAAACGTATTCTCGGTCAGTGGGATCCCTTTCCAAACCATAAAGGCGGTTAGAAACAATACGGTTGCAACTACGATATCCTTTAATCGGGGAGCTACCCACTTGCTTGTCCCCCAGTGTTTGTATAACCATTCTTCCAAAAGCAATCCCAGGGCAGCAAAGGTACAAGCCAAAATCACCTGATAACCTAAGACAGGAAAACCGGTGAGCTCAAAATTGTACTTTTGTAAATTGATATTTTTAAACCCATAACCCATCTGTATCAATCCAAAGATCAAGCTGAACAAAACGAGAAATACCAAACCAGCTCGATAAACATCCGGGGATTTGAGCTGTTTGATCCGTCCACTGAAAATCAACACGCCCACCAGACCCTCAAGGCTTATGAAACTTAACCACAAAAACACAGGTTGGTTTAACTGCAGAAAGATCCTCTGCAAGGGATCCTCAACATAATCCGCGGGAATCGAAAACTGCCCCGCTATCAAGGTTCCGAACGTAAAAATAATGCCCAATCCGAAAAACCAAATTTTCTGCTGAGCGAGATTTTGTGCCTTATTGATGATGTAGTTAAACCGATGGGGTTTCAGGAATGATAGAGCCAACAATCCAACCTGGACAAGAATCAGCAAACCAACTAAACCAAGTATAGACACTGCAGCAGTCCTGCGAATACCAGCAAGATAGCTGCCAGTAAAATTAATCAATACTGAATTCAGGGTTGGATTCCCCCAAATCGAGAATGCGCCGGCTGAGGATCCTGCGAGTATGCTGAGACCCAAAACTAACCTGGCTGCCCATACCTTCATAATTGATCTTCCTTGATCTTTTGATTCCCTATCCTTTTATTTCTGCCAGGATTGGTTTCAATGACCTAATGACTATAAAAGATTTCCTCTATTGACTACCAAGTATAACCTATCTCTGAGGAAGGAAGCGGTGACAGGGTAACAAAGTGACTGGGGGACTTTGAGACAGAGTGACGTGGTGAGAGGGAGAATTAAAAGGACCTACCTCCCAACCCCCTTCCAACTGTAAGGGGGAGCCAGGAACTGTCCAGTTTCAATGCTCAAATTATCTAGGATGCGTAATCTCCTTACAGGATGCGTGATCCTTAAGTTACTTCAAACCCATAGTTCTCACGAAAAATTAAATGTTTTCTAATCCTTAGAGGATCACGCATCCGTTGGCATAGCGCCCAGTAATATAAAAGAAGTCCTACTTTGTGGGACTTAAATCATCCAGGCCGCAAATTTACTTGCCGGCCGATCATGGAGATGCCGGTAACTTGGAAACTGGGTGAAGGGGATACAAAGTCACATCGTCACTCAGTCACAAAGTCTCCGGTCTCCGGTCATTCATGACCGGGGATGCTGGATGAATACCACCTCCGATGTAGGAAAGTTGGAATGTTTTATCCTTTATCTTTCAATTTTAAACTTTAAACATTCAACCTTAAACCCAAAAAAACCTGCGTTGAATAGTATAATTCCTTGACCAAATAAACCTGCTTAATTTCAAGCCTATGATTTACAATCGTTCTTCTGGCGTCCTGTTGCATCCCACCAGCCTGCCCGGTCCGTATGGAATTGGAGACCTGGGACCCTCGGCGTACCAATGGATTGATTTCCTGGCTGATTCGGGCACCGGCTTATGGCAGGTGCTGCCTCTGGGACCTACAGGTTTTGGAGATTCTCCGTACCAGTGTTTTTCTGCCTTTGCTGGCAACCCCTACCTGGTCAGTCCCGATTTGCTGCTCCAGGAGGAATTGATTCATGCCAATGATCTGGTTAAGGTTCCCAAATTCCCAACTGGAAAAGTGGCTTTTGGTAAAGTCATCTATTGGAAATTAGATCTGCTAAACCGGTCCTATTTACAATTTCAAAACAGTTCAGATAAATCACTTCAAAAAGATTTCATCAGCTTCTGTGAAAAACACACAAATTGGTTAGACGATTACGCCTTATTCATGGCCTTGAAGGAATCCCAGGGCGGCTTACCCTGGTGGAAGTGGCCCACTGCCTTGCGAGACCGGGAGACCGGCACGCTGGATATTTTCCAGCAGGAAAATGAGTTTGCTATTCAAAGGCAGATGTATCTTCAATTCCTGTTTTTCCGTCAATGGGATGAACTTCATCTTTATGCCAACCAAAAAGGAATCCAAATAATCGGAGATATCCCCATTTTTATTGCCCATGACAGCGCTGATGCCTGGACACATCGGGAGCTGCTGGATCTGGATGAAACCGGGCAGCCCAATGTCGTTGCCGGCGTGCCCCCTGATTATTTCTCAAAAACCGGGCAGCTGTGGGGCAACCCCCTCTACCGATGGGAGGTTCATGCCCGGGACAATTACCAGTGGTGGATGGACCGTTTGCGATCTGTCCATTCCCTGGTGGACATAATCCGCCTGGATCATTTCCGTGGTTTTGCGGAATATTGGGAAGTCCCAGCCGGGGAAAAAACTGCGGAAAACGGCCGCTGGGTTCCAGGTCCCGGTCCTGATTTTTTCCATAGAGTGAAAAAAGTATTTGATGAGCTGCCCATCATCGCCGAAGATCTGGGTGAAATTACTCCTGATGTGATCCAATTGCGGGATCAATTTACCCTGCCAGGAATGAAGATTATGGTATTTGCTTTTGACAGCGGCGAATCAAATGAATTTCTCCCCCACCATTATCCAGAGAACTGTGTTGTTTATACCGGCACCCATGACAATGACACCGCTGCTGGATGGTTTAAACGAATTGAAGAAGGGGAACGATCATTTGCGCAGCGCTACCTGAATTCTTCCGGAGAGGAAATTTCCTGGGATTTAATTCGGGCAGCCTGGTCTTCATCAGCTGTATTTGCTATTGCCCCTCTGCAAGATCTGCTCAGCCTGGACAACCAAGCCCGGATGAACTACCCCGGCAATCCCAGCGGCAACTGGACCTGGCGCTATACTGACTCCGATCTAACCACCGCGCTGAAAAAGAGGCTGGTTGAGGTAAATTATTTGAATAGCAGATCTACGGGATAGATGTTAAAGGTTTAAGGGTGAAGGTTTAAGGTTTAACCTGGGTTTTCTATATTCGTTTCGGATCCGATTGAGATTGTAGATATTTAACAAATCTATAAATTTGCCGACTCACTTTTTCAGCCAGGCTTATTGTATTCTCTAAATCTTCCGGGGAAATATAACCAAGATCCAATGCGACATACAATTGGGAACGCAATTCTCCTGCTGAAGCTTTTGCTACCCCAAGATATTTAATAAACAAAGCCTGGGTTTGACTTTCAAACCCCTCTGCAATATTAGACATAATACTTACAGCAGCTCTACGGATTTGATCCTTTAGCCCAAAATCCCTTGAGAATGCCCCAATAGCCGACAACTGATATATTTGTTTCGTCAGTTCTCGGGCATTTTTCCACGCCTCAATTTCTTCGAATCTCGAAATCGTTCCCATAGCTAACCCCCTGAATATCAGAAATAAATCTTATCAATTACAAACCTTAAACGTTAAACTTTAAACATTCAACTTATTTTTTTGGATTCTTCTTTTTCTCGCTATTCGAAGACTCATACTCCCAACCTGGGGCTGCGTGCAGAAGTTGTTCCTTTGATACCCGGTTTGCCTTTTTGCATTTTGGGCAGCGGAAGTCATAATAAACCAGGTCATCTTCATGCACAATATTTAACGCTTGATTGACATTTTGGCGGCTGATAGTAATCGGTATATTACAGCTATAACATCGGATCTGCATTTTTTCCTCACTCAGAAATAAAATTAGATTCTTATCAATAATCCTCGTCTATATTTTAACATACAATTAATCAGGTAAATTTCATCTGAACTACCAGGCTTACGGGACGAGTGTTAATGACTGTTTTGTCAGGACAAAATCAGTTAACGTCAAACTTGACATCTCAGGTTTTACTTGCTTTTCATACCGACAAATCACCAAATTTTGATAAGGTATAATCCAACTATGAAAAAATTCTACACTTCCGAAGGAGATGACGGCACAACCGGGCTGTTGGGTGAAGAAAGGGTTCCAAAAAATCACCCCCGTATTCAGGCAGTCGGGGCCGTGGATGAAGCCTCAGCAGCTTTAGGTTTAGCGAGGGCACAGGCAGGGAATCCTGACCTAAACGTGCTTGTGAAAAACATACAGGAAGATTTATATCAAATTATGACCCTCCTGGTACTCGTAAAACCGAATCCAGAGAAGTTCCCTGACCTCAAGAAATCCCAGGTGCTGTGGTTGGAAGAAAAGATTGAACAATATGGAGATGTGATCGAACCACCCTCAGGATTTATTCTACCAGGTGAGACTGTACCTTCTGCAGCTTTTGGGTTGGCACGCACAATTGTTCGCCGGGCTGAAAGAAGTGTAATTCAGCTTGATGAAGATGGGAATTTGGAATCAGAAACAATCCTGTCTTACCTCAACCGTCTTTCTTCGTTATGTTTTATCCTTGAACTATACACATCCGATCCTAACCACCCCCAGGCAGGCAAAAACTCATGACCGGAACAATCATTAATGTCATAACTATCCTCATTGGAGGCCTGTTGGGCCTCCGTTTTGGGCAGCTGCTCTCAGAAAAATCGCGTGAAACCATCATTATTGGGTTGGGTTTATTTACCATTGGAATTTCGGTTAGCATGTTCCTTAAAACCAACAACTCCCTTGTTACCCTGGGCGGTTTGCTTATTGGTGGGTTATTGGGAGAATATTTGCAAATTGAAACCCGCCTTAATCAATTGGGAATCCGCCTGGAAAATTTATTTAATGAAAAATCATCTGCCCCCTCTTCTGGAAGTTCCTTTGTGCGGGGTTTTATGACCAGCTCAGTTTTATTCTGCATCGGCCCGTTGGCTATCCTGGGAGCTATCCAGGACGGCTTAATTGGAGATTACCAATTACTGGCAATCAAGTCTGTAATGGATGGTTTTGCAGCCTTCGCCATCTCTTCCTCGCTGGGAATAGGTGTGCTTTTTTCAGCTCCCGTCGTTTTTCTCTACCAGGGTGGCTTCTCCCTGCTCGCAGTCCAACTGCAGGGGATCATGTCCCCGGTGATGATCGATGAAATGACAGCAACTGGCGGACTGCTCTTAATCGGATTGGCCATCAGCAGTTTATTGGAGATTAAACCCATCCGGGTTGGCAATTTCCTACCGAGCCTGGTCGTCAGCCCGCTGATCGTTTATCTATTGTCCTTAATTTAATCGCTTCCGGGGGATTAGAGTTTCAGCGCTCAGCATCACGCCTATGGTGAGCGGTCCAGATTATATTGAAGAACCGGATAAAACTCATCCAGCAAGGTAAATCCAAATTTATTGTATAGCTCAAGGGAAGCTTGATTCCTGGCCTGGGTATTCACCGTGACCTGGGCAATTCCCTGCCGCTGAAAACGATCTAATAAATCCTTGACCAGGGCAGTTCCTACGCCCAGATTTTGATATTCATGATCTACCGCAAGGCGCGCCAAATGTCCTCCCTGCGGATTAATTGTGCTGATCTGGAAACCGACAAGTCGATTATTTATCATTGCGACTGATGCCGAGAATGCTTCCTGATAAGCAATTTCAATATGACTCATGCTATTGCACCAAATCGGTTCAAAAGAGACCTGATCTATTTCATAAATCCGCAGGAAATCATCTCTCAGCATACCCCTGATTTGAACCTTTTCTTTTTGATCAGGCCAGCGGGCTTGAGCTAATTCCCAGACTAAAACCACCACCCGGTACCCTTCCTGAAATCCGGAATTGGTAAGCAAGTTCAACATTTGATCCTGCACTACCAGGGCATTTACCCTTTTCACAACAAATTTATCCTGCAGCCAACTAAGGGCAGGAGGCCAAAGAGCTCTCCAGGCTCGATGAATTGACAGGCCGGGAGAGACTGCAAACAAACGCAGCCAGGTACCCCCATCCTCATCAGGTGGGCAGGCCAAAGCAGCAATTATCCTTAAATTTTGCTCCAGCACCAGGTACGGCTGATTTCCCAACCAGTCCAGGGGAGGAATCCAGCTCAAGTGACGATGGGTAAAGGATTCATTCTGGAGTAATTTCGCTATTTGCCCTCGATCCTTTTCATCCGCTTCTCGTATAACCAGATCCTGATCATTCAGAATCATAATTTTCCTCATCTAAATTTTATCCATTTCAGGCAGCGATGCTGACAGGCAAACACCAATCACAGGCGGTTATTTCCCGCCGGATCCAGGTCTCACGAATCAGTCTCTTATTTCTCCAGTAAATTTTGGGGGATTTTAAGCAGCTTGATCAGTAATTTCTGCCGTAATGAGAGTTTTTCTACCTGCTCCAGGCCATCCTGCATAGAAAACACTGCGCCTATTAGATTGCGGGATTTCATTTTCAAAGCTGAAATTGACTGCATCACCTCAAGGTGCATAGCTCCCTCATTCAGCTGGGCAAACAAGTCAGCCGCCAGGGTGAATTTATCTATTGCTTCGGATTTTTGGCCAAGATCCTTTAAAGCTGTAGCCTCATTAGCAAAAGCCATGGCCTGTTTTTGCTGATCTCCTGCCTCTTTGAAAATTAACGCAGTTCCTTTAACAGCAGCCAGCGCTTCCCGGGGCTGTTTGGCCCGCAGCAAAGCCACACATTGATTGTTTCTCATTTCTGCAGACAACTGTTCCTGCCCCTGATTTAAATAGAGTTCCGCAGCTTGAGAAAAAACAGTCGATGCCTGTCGAAATTTTCCTGCTGTGTACAGTTCTTTCCCCTCTTCTTCCTGCAGGCTTGCTTCACCGTGATTTTGATCAATCATTGTTTTTTACAGGGGGTTAGAGCGTTATATCCAGAAGCCCTTCAGCAACATCACGCATCCGGTCCACAGACATTTGACTAAGTTTTCGAGCAATTTCCAGATAGGGGCGGTTTATCGGTTTGAGAATAAATTCCTGCAGGTCTTGGGGAAGTTCCACAAAAGCAGCTCCAGCTTTCTTTTCATGAGCCCATTCAGCTATTGGACCGGTACTTACAACCAGTTCGGCCAATTCCCGATCGTATAAACGCAGCAATGCTTTCAGCTCAGCAATAGGGACAGCAAATTTGCCCTTCTCATATGATTTCAGCCGGTAAGATGTCAAGCCAATTTTTTCTGACACTTGGATCATGCTGAGTTTTGAATCCTGGCGAAATTTCCGCAAAGATGCGCCAATTTTTAAATTACGAAGTTCCATCCTTTGTTCCAGGTTCTTTAATGCTTCCATCTTATCCTGGCCAGCAGGCGATATATCTTCCCAAAAATGATCCAGGGGAACATCAAGATAAAAAGCCAGGACTTCTAGTTCAGGCAGGGAAGGAGACTTATCTCCTGCTTCATATTTGCTAATTGTCCGGGACGTAGCCCCAATTATTTCACCGCAAGTTTTTTTAGATTCCCCTTTCTGGGTCCTGGCAGTCTTGAGCAGGACACCCATTTTCTTTGATAAAATGTTTATCGCTAGTTGGTAATCCATGTGCCAATTTCCTCCTAGGATTCAAACTCCAGATCTAATCCAACGGGGAGGCTGCCCCGGCTTTAGTACAAGCAATAATATTATTGTCAATCTTTTGCCGCTTTGATGTCTCTGATCAATCCCCAATTTCCTGAAAGCAAAAATTAAACCAGACTTGAAATATTACCGAGTCTGCTCCAGAGAGCAGATTATTCGGTCAAATTAGGCATGGTGTATCCCATTCCTGTTCGGGTGACAATGTGCACCGGGTTGCTCGGATCCTCTTCCAATTTGCTTCTTAAGCGGGAGATTGTTACCCAGAGGATTTCTTTATCGTTCTTATACCCATCACCCCAGACAGAAGACAATAGTTCTTCCGTGGTTAAAATTCGGCCTTTATTATGAGAAAATTGCAGCAGTAAACGATATTCAGTAGCTGAAAGCAGGATTTTTTCTCCTTGAAGAAAAACTTCTGCCCGGGCAAAGTCGATTTTCAGATTTCCATGGTTGAAGATAACCGGTTGGGAGACGTCCCGGGAGAACATAGACCTCCGCAGCACAGCACGGACTCGAGCTAATAACTCCGAAGCAGAAAATGGCTTCACTATATAGTCATCTGCCCCCACGTTTAAACCCTGAACCCGGTCGCTCTCATCACCTTTTGCTGTCACCATGATTATCGGCACCTGGGAAAAACCGCGGATACGCCGGCAGGTTTCAAACCCATCCAATTTCGGCATCATCACGTCCAGCAATACCAGATCGATATCCTGTTCAGATACAATTTCAACCGCCTTTTCCCCATCAAGAGCATCGACGACGGAAAAACCATCTACAACCAGGTTGGCGGCAATTAATTGAATATATCTGGGTTCATCATCTACAATTAAGATGGTTCCCTTTTCCATGTTTATCCATCTCCTTTCTTAATCATTCAGACTCTGCATCCTGCAGAAGGGGCAAAGTGAAACTAAATGTTGTCCCAACTCCTTTCTCCGATTTTGCAGAAATCTTCCCATTGTGCTCTATGATGATTTGGCGGCATATATATAAACCCAATCCGCTGCCGCGTGCAGACATCCGTGTTTCTGGAACCCGATAAAACCGTTGGAATATTTTTTCAAGATGGTCTTCATCGATTCCCGGTCCATCATCCTTTACTTCAATAATTGCATTTCCTTCATCTTTCACCAGTTTCACAACTACTCTTGAGCCCGGTGCATATTTTGAGGCATTATTAATCAAATTATCAAATACCTGACCCAAACGCGTTGGATCAGCTTTAGCCATTACTCCCTGACTTTCTATCTCCAGATCAATGGTTACATCAATATCTCTCAACTGAGAACGCTGGATCATATCTCGCAGCACCACATCCAACTGGACGATTTGCAAGTTCATTTGCAGCGTGCCGGATTGAAGTCGAGAGGAATCGAGCAAATTGTCGATCAATTCCTGTAAACGATCTGCCTCCTCATCAATAATACCCAGGAATTCCCGGTAAGTAGGCACATCCCAATTTGTGTCTTCCCGCAGTAAGGTTGTTGTATACCCCTTAATAAATCCCAGTGGAGTCCTGAGATCGTGAGAGACCGTGGCAACAAAGTTTTCCTGCATTTTCCACATTCTTTGATTACCTTCAATTTTATCTATCGTGCTGACCAAAACATCACGTTCAAGAAGCTGAGCTATATGATCTGCTATGAACTGGCAAGTCTGGCAATCTCGATCAGAATACTCAGGACCTCCAAACCGGATCATGACCATAACTCCAACACAGTCTTTCCCATGTCGCAGGGGGATGCCGATATAAAACGGTGTTTTTAACCGGTCATCATCAGGCCCTTTGATAACATCCTGATGGACGATTAATCGGTCCTCTTCAAGAACTTTTTCAACGAAGTTTTCCCCCCAGGCAACATCAGCTTCCTTAGAACGTCCCCTGCCAACAGATCTGGCATAGGTTGGGCGCATGTCATCATTCTCTTTCTGGTAAATTACAAAATTATCAAAAATAACTATTTTTCTTGAGAGGTCAATTAGAGTTGGTATCACCTCAGAAACATTATCTGATTGTAAGATCAAGCTGCTTAGCTCAAATAGCGTTTTAGTAAACGCTTTGCCTGAAAGTGTGCGATCTCCCATAATTTTGGAAAAACCCGTAATTTCTGAAGTTGGTTAAAATACCAATGTTTGACGATGCTGCCTACATATTCTTGCGTGTATTATAACTCTATTGGTGATTTTCTGGTTGATTTCAAATCAAAACTGCAATAAAGCCCTGATTGCAATGACATGTCGTTGATAATATCTGGATTTTTCATTTTGTTAGCTGGCTGTAAAGTCATTTCTGTTTACAGCTTTACTGATTTATGTTGTAATACAATCACTTATGAATAACACGTACCCATACAATACTCCATCAATACTGGTGATCGACAATGATCTCTCTACTGCAGCAGTATTTAAGAAGCTGCTGATGTCAAAGGATTATAATGTTTTAACAACAAATTCCAGCAAAGAAAGCCTGGATATAGTCCAGCGGGTCATGCTCGACCTTATTATTCTTGATTTACTCATGCCAGAAATGGACGGCTGGCAGTTGTGTACAGCAATAAGGGAAATGACCAGAACACCAATTTTAATTATATCAGCAATAGAGTCATCTGAAATCATCACAAAGACATTGAATCTTGGCGCTGATGACTATCTCGTCAAACCTGTTTCATCCTACACCTTGCTGGCTCATGTAAAAAACCTTGTCCGCCGGCATAAAACTGAAGAACTCGCCCTTCCCCAAAACGAATAGTTCCTTGCGGTTGATTGTTAAACCTCCCAGTTAATTACTGGCGGGGCGATCAGACCTGCCGCAGTCTGGAAAACTTTTGGTATAATGAGCCCAACTTAGTTAATCAAATGCAAGGGAGAGTCCCATGCTTGGGCACCGAAGGGGCAAGTCTGCTGTCGAAAAAGGCATCCAGTAGATCAAACTCTCAGGTAAACGGACCTTGCACTTCAGACCCCTCTGGAGAGTCCCCGGACACCGAAGGAGCTAAAATCTCTCAGGTACCAAGACAGAGGCACACGCCGATCTCTTTGCGTGTGCTTTTTAATTAATTCAGGAACCCAGATCATAATTTTTGGACAAAGGAGCAGAATATGAAAGCACCAGCTGAGTTGAAATACTCAAAAAATGATGAGTGGATCCGTGTTGAAGATGAGATTGCCACGATGGGCATTACAGACTACGCCCAGGACCAGCTTTCTGATGTTGTATTTATTGAAATCGTCGTATTTGAGGGAGATGCAATAGGAAAAGGGGAAACCTGTGCTGTAGTTGAATCCGTTAAAGCTGCTGCAGATATCTACATGCCGGTAGGCGGAGAAATCATGGCGATCAATGAAGCGCTAGTGGATTCCCCGGAATTGATCAATGAGGATCCCTTTGGAGAAGCCTGGTTGATTAAATTCAAGATATCCGATCCTGGTGAGCTGGACAGCCTGATGGACGCAGAAGCCTATAAAAACCTGGAAAGAGACCATTAATTTTTCCCCTGAGACTGAAGCATCCCGCTTAACAGTTGCTTTAGTTTCTATTCATATTGTTAAAAGGACCTGATATGTATACATCACATACCCAGGCTGACAGAGAGGCTATGCTCAAAACTATCGGGGTGGATAAGGTGGAAGATTTATTCCAGTGTCTACCTGATGAGGGAAAGTTTCCCCAGTTAGCCTTACCTGAAGGTATCACCGAGATGGAAGCTCTGGATGAGCTTCAATATATTTCTTCGGTGAATGAAACACCCCAGGAATTGATTTCCTTCCTCGGAGCAGGAGCATATAACCATTATATTCCTGCAGGAGTCGATTCGATACTGCGGCGCAGTGAGTTTTACACTGCTTACACGCCCTACCAACCTGAAATTGCCCAGGGCACACTGCAATCAATTTTTGAATACCAAAGTTTAATCGCAGCCCTGACTGGAATGGATGTCGCTAACGCATCACATTATGACGGCGCTACCGCCGTGGCAGAAGCAGTCAACATGGCATATCATAACTTCAGGGGCCGACGAAAAAAAATAGTCCTCTCCCCCACAGTTCATCCTCAATATCGAGATACGATCCATACTTACACAAAGGGAATGGACCTGGAGATAGTCGGGGAAAACCTTAAACCCGAAGCTGGCCCAGATGAACTGATTTCACTAATCGACGATCAGACCGCGCTGGTGCTGGTTCAATACCCGGATTTCTTTGGCAGAATCTATGATCTGACAAAACTTTCTGAAGCTGCCCATGCAGAAAAAGCTCTTTTATCAGTGCATATTAATCCTATCGCTTTGGGGTTGATTAAACCCCCAAGTGAATTTGACGCAGATATTGTCACCGGGGAAGGCCAACCCCTGGGAATCCCGATGGCTTTTGGCGGACCATACCTGGGATTGTTTGCCACTAAAAACCAGTATGTCCGAAAAATGTCCGGTCGTCTTGCTGGAGAAACTGTTGATACCCAGGGACAGCGTGGTTATGTCTTGACTCTGAGTACCCGGGAGCAACATATCCGGCGAGAACAGGCAACCTCCAATATTTGCACTAACCAGGGATTAATCGCCCTGGCTTCTACCGTTTATCTCAGCTTGCTGGGAAAGAATGGTCTGCAGGAATTGGCTAGCCTGAATTACCATAAAGCCCATTATGCAGCCGAACGTATCAGTACTGTACCAGGATTTATGGTCAACCCTCTCCAACCATTCTTTAATGAATTTGTGGTCCACTGCCCTCTCCCGGCAGCAGAAATCAATAAGCTCCTGATGGCTCATGATATCCTCGGGGGGTACGATCTTGGTCAGGATTATCCCGATCTGACTCATGAACTGCTTGTAGCGGTTACAGAAATGAATTCACGCTCAGAAATTGACTTCATGGTTGAGGTTCTGGAGGAGGAAACTCATGACTGAACCCACTATTTTTGAACTATCCAGACCCAATCGTAAAGGTATCCGTTTCCCGGCGCCTGATGTTCCTTTGTCTGAATTGCCTAAAGAATTTTTACGAGAAGAACTACCTCTTCCCGAGGTACCTGAAAACGAAGTCATCCGGCACTTTACCAATATTTCACAATTGAATCACGCTGTTGATATTGGTTTTTACCCGCTGGGTTCCTGCACTATGAAGTACAATCCCAAAATTAATGAGGAGACTTCACGTCTTCCTGGATTCAGTCAAATTCACCCTCTTCAACCGGTTAAAACGGTCCAGGGTGCATTGGGATTGATGCATGAAACCCAACGATGGCTGGCAGAAATCAGCGGATTTAACACAGTATCTCTCCAGCCTGCTGCCGGTGCCCATGGCGAGTTGACCGGCGTGTTGATTATCCGGGCCTATCACCGATCACGGGGAGATACAAAACGGACCAAGATGCTTGTTCCTGATTCTGCCCACGGCACCAATCCTGCTTCCTCTGCTATGAGCGGAATGAAAATCATTGAACTAACATCAGATGACAGGGGAAATATCGACCTGGACGCTTTAAAAGCCGAATGCGACGATACCCTGGCAGGAATAATGATCACCAACCCCAACACCCTGGGGTTGTTCGATGAAAACATAATCGAAGCTTGCCAGCTTGTCCATGAGTCCGGGGGGCTGGTGTATGGTGATGGGGCGAACATGAATGCGCTCCTGGGAATTTACAAACCGGCTGAGATGGGTATTGATGTAATGCATTTTAACCTGCACAAAACCTTCGCAACTCCGCACGGAGGCGGTGGACCGGGTTCCGGCCCCGTTGGTGTAATAGAAGAATTGGCGGATTTTCTACCAGCGCCCCTGGTGGTCATGACATCCGCCGGCGATGAAGACAATCCAGCGTTCTACGATCTGATAAATCCGGAACAGACAATTGGAAGGGTGAAATCCTTCCATGGTCACTTCAGCATCATCGTCAGGGCATTTACCTATATGCTCTCATTAGGTAAAAATGGACTCAAGGATGTAGCAATCCATGCGGTTCTGAACGCAAATTACATACAAGCTCTGGTCAAAGACGTTTATCATATCCCCTATGAGCGGACGTGCATGCATGAATTCGTAGCTGAAGGGAAATGGGAAGATGCCCCTGGTATTCGGGCGCTGGACATCTCTAAGCGCTTGATTGATTTTGGATTCCATCCTCCCACGAACTACTTCCCGCTAATCGTTCATGAAGCATTGATGATAGAGCCCACTGAAACCGAAACCAAAGAAACCATGGATGCCTTTGTAGATGCCTTGCTGCAAATAGCTAATGAGGCAAAAACCGATCCGGATATCCTCCATAATGCCCCGACCAAGGCGCCATTTGGCCGTCTGGATGAAGTAAAGGCAGCCAAAGAGTTAATTCTAAAGACACAACTTCCAGAAGATTATTAATCATCATAATCTTCTGCGAATCAAATTAAAGCCCCTCTAGGGTAATTATACAAACTGACGTCAGAAATCTAAAGGCGTCAGTTTTATTTTATGTGCCGACTGCCCAGCCAGGATGCTTCGCGAAAGTCGTAGCAGGAGCTACGCTGAGCATCCCTCTTCAGGGATGCTTAAATTTTCTATGGATTGCTGGATAAGTGGAAAACTTAAGCATCGACGGAGGTCGATGCTCGGTCTGAGCCCCTCGATAAACTCGGGATAAACTCCGTCGAAGACCCAAAGCTGGGACTTAAGTCCCCTGAAACTTTTGCGCGAGAAGTGTTTCTTTTTGATTCTTGTTTTCGGGGTGCACCGCAAAGAAGTCAGGGCTTTTTTTGTTCCGCAGCGTGTTTATCGAATTTGTCATGATCAGGATGCTGGTTGTCCAGCCCGAGGTGATAAAATAGTACCAGAGTGAATTAATTAGACTCAGGTTGGATATTATGAGCAGCGAACAGGAAATTAAATTTGTATCACCCCGAGAAGAAGTAGAAATCCATCTCTCTAACGGAGAGGTAATTTCAGGGCCCAGGGGCAGCACCCTGGAAGATTGCTTTTCAATCTTACAGGACGGGAATTTAGCTCCTATTGTGGGCGCTGTAGTTAATGGCAAATTAACTGAATTATCCTACCAGGTAATGATGGATGTTGAAGTTCATCTAATTACAATGAGGGATTCAGATGGGATGCGATTTTACCGGCGCTCATTAACCTTTTTGCTCGAGCGTGCTTTTCACGATCTTCACCAGGATGCCATCCTGACCATTGATCACTCTGTTACTTCAGGGGGCTATTTCTGCCAGGTATACAGAAAATCTCCCCTCATTGAAGAAGAACTGATCCAGCTTGAAGAACGTATGCGTCAATTGGTCGAAGAAGACATCCGATTTGAAAGATTAAAGATCTCGCTTCAGGAAGGATTAGAGTACTTTAATAAAAGGGGATATAAGGATAAAGTCCGCCTGCTTAGCTACAGGAAGAAGGATTATCTAACATTATACAAGTTAGGAGAACACCTCGATTACCATCACGGATACATGGTTCCCTCAACAAGCTACTTGAAATGGTTTGATTTAACTTTGATGGACGACGGGTTTATTATCCGCTTTCCACGCCGCAAGGAACCGACAGTTCTCCAGCCAGTTCCCAAGTATTACACCCTGTTGAACGTTTTTCAACGTTATGGTGGATGGCTGCATCGTCTGGGAATCGACAACGTAGGTGCTTTAAACGACTCCATTGCCCAGGGTCAAATCCGGAAATTAATCCTGGTCTCTGAAGCACTTCACGAACAACATATTATCGAGATAGCAGCCCAAATAGAAGAGCGAGCTGAAAATATTAACGTTATCTTGATTGCAGGTCCATCATCTTCAGGAAAAACAACCTTTTCTAAACGGTTGACAATCCAGCTCCTGGCGAGGGGGATTTCTCCCTTCCCGCTGGAAATGGATAAATACTTTGTGAATAGAGAGCACACGCCAAAAGACAAAAATGGCGAATGGAATTTTGAATCCCTGGACGCAGTTAACCGGGAGCGGTTATCCCGGGATCTTCAGAGTCTAATCGCCGGGGAAGCTGTCCAGCTGCCTTCTTATGATTTTCAAACCGGAGAAAGCAGTGAAGGCGATACAATTCAGCTTCGCCCGGGTCAAATTATCATCCTGGAAGGTATCCATGGCCTAAACCCGGATTTACTGCCAGGTTTTCCACAATCCAGCGCATACCGGATCTATATTTCTGCGCTGACGCAATTGAACCTTGATCGCCATAATCGTGTTTCAACGACTGACACCCGGCTTATCCGCAGGATCGTTCGGGATGCCAGTGAACGGGGGTATTCCGCCCTGGAAACAATCAATCGCTGGGAATCCGTCCGGCGGGGTGAAAAGCAGAACATTTTTCCCTTCCAGGATAACGCGGATGCCATATTCAACTCTGCCCTGGTATACGAAGTGGCTGCCCTCAAACCCTTAGCTGAACCAATCCTCAGGCAGGTCCCCCACAGTACGCGGGCGAGGATTGAAGCCAAAAGATTGCTTGCCTTCCTGGAATGGTTCCTCCCCCTTGACATAGATATGATCCCGGACAACTCCCTCTTGCGTGAGTTTATCGGACAATCAAACTTGAAAGATTTTAATCTATGGGAACAATGAAATAGATTAATCAATTTTGATTAGGTCGCTCAGCTGGCTCTCCTGCTATAGCATGATTGAAGGGAGAGGGACAAGAAGGAAAGTAAAAGATTCCCCCTTCCATTTGGAAGGGGGAGCCAGGAACTGTCCAGTTTCAAGGCTCAAATTATATAGGCTGCGTAATCTCCTTACAGGATGCGTGATCCTTAAGTTACTTCAAACCC
>JAIORG010000266.1 GCA_021108255.1 Anaerolineales bacterium
TCTGAATTTTCATCATGTTGATATGGGGTTTTTGTCAGGCGTACTAAATTCTTTCCATCCAAATCACTGATATAGATTTCGCCCCAAAAAGCGATACCTTCTGTGTCTGCAAGGGGAGCAGAACTAAAATGTATTTTTTTGCCATCAGGAGTGAACCCTGAACCTTCAAGTAGTGAAAGCTCTTCATGGTAAATTGTTTGCTGGTTGGACAAGATTGGTACCCCGGAGGAAAAAGAGATGTTTGCAATTTTGATTCTCCACAGCCCTAACATTTCATCCTTGGGGTTTTTAGAAACACTCCAAGCCGAACCGTTCCCAGGGTATTTTTCCATACCCCATTCCTCACTCCAAAACAGCATCGTCCCATCTGAGGAAAAACGAGGACGAATTACACCCCAATTTTCTTCATAATCAGTCATTTTCCAAAACGTATTTCCATCAGCAGACATTATCCAGACATTGTGGTTGCGGCCACAATCAGGGTAGGCATTCAAGCCAAGGCGCAGTTTAGGATAGTCAGTGTTTTCAGCAGTAAAAACAAGATAATCACCAGAAATATGCCAAGCAGGTTGTCCTTTATGTCCCTTTAGAGGAATCTCTGATTTCCCACAGGTTAAACATTTTACATCACTGCTATCTGTTTTCATGGTAAAAATTTCATGAATTCCATTCACTTTTTTGTTAAAAGCAATTATCTTGTTTTTAGCTGACCATTGCGGAAAAGCTCCTTCACCGATGGCTTCTATGCTTTTAACTTTGCATGGATCTTCCTTAACTTGAGGTTCTGCCGGAGTTATATTTGCGCAATCCTCCGGGCAGCTGCCGTTTCTTTCTTCTAATGGCTGGCAGATTCCATCGCCGCAGTTATCCTTGATACAGCCAGTGATTATGATTAGCGCGAATACTGTGGAAATTATTAATCCGATTTTAGTATTGTTTTTCATTATTTATTAATTTCCTTAATTAAATTCAATTCTCACTAATTTGTCTTTTCTGTCTATTCTTATCTTGCCAATAATTGTTTTTCCATTCTCTGAAACAACAAAATCGCCAAGGCCAATTCCGCCATCACTTTCGATGTAATTTTCACTGTTCGGATCATTGAATCCAGTTAGTCGTTTTAAACTTGTTCCATCTGAATTCATAATCCAATAATCAAGTAAAGGTGGATTTTTTATTGTACCCATCAGGTCTTCTGGTTTAGTCTGTGGATTGTCTGCACTGCTAACCCATACAAACTGCAAGTCGTTATTGATGAAGTGTGCCTGTTCATCCCACTCATTGTTATTAGTTAATTTAGTGGTTTGACCATTTTCTAAATTGTAGATATATTTTTCCATATCGTAATAATATTTACCTTGCGGTGAGCCTGAGAAAAGTAATTTTGTATTATCTAACGTGAAATCATCAAGTTCAAAAAGCTGTAAATTTAAAGGTTTTATTGACTGAATATTTTTTAATTCAGGGAAACCGTTAGATATATTAAAATCGGCAATTTTTATTTCCCATTGACCGATTCCTTTAATGGGCTCGATCAGTTCACTCCATACCAATTTTGTGCCGTCTTTTGAAAAATGGGGATGGAGCGCTCCATGTAAGTCTTTAACATGAGTTAGCTGCCAAAATTTTTCGCCCTTGGAGCTCATTACCCATAAATTATTATTTATACCAACCCCAGGACTCCCAACGTATTTCACCAACTGCGAAAGACCATCTGGTTTTTCAAGACGTGGGTCTTCCGACTGGAAGATAATATATTCTCCACTTGGATGAAATTCAGGATTTCCATTATTCATTTGAGGAATTCCTTCTTTATTGCAAGTGAGGCAACTTTCATTTGTACCGTCATCGTTCATGATAAAGATATCTGTATAGCCATCTGCATTTGTAGTATCGTAAACAATTAGATTTTCTTCCTCTAACCAAGATACTCTTCCACCGTTCTCTCTAAGTATCGTGATATTCTTTACTTTATATTCTTCTACTTTGCATTCTCCAATATGAATGATATTCACTCCAGCACATTCCAACTCGCATGAATTACTATAAGTCTTTCCATCGATTCCGCAGACAGGCATGAAAATTTGGGTGCAAGCGCACTCTGTGCAATCTGTTTGGCAATTTTCAAAAGTTTCTCCCTCTTCGCAAATATTATTCCCGCAAACATCTTCCTCGCTTTGATGTTCTGACGGAGTTATATTTGTGCAATCCTCCGGACAGCTCCCTTCTCTTTCTTCTCGAGGCTGGCAAAATCCATCGCCGCAGTTATCTATGACGCAGCCGCTGAATAGAAATAAAACAGTTATCGCTTCGATTATTAATATTGTTTTAGTTTTGTTATTCATTGTTTTTATTCCAATCAGGAACATCATTTGGATCTATATTTGATCCAAGCGCTTCAAATTCCTCCTTGGTCATATAGTGTATTACAGGATGATAAGGCCCCATAACACCCGGTTTGTTTTGGCCAACAAGTGAAAAGTCATAATTTTGACCTGACCAGGCGCCTTTATCCCAGGGAATATTCTTTTCATCAGGGGCGTATTCAGGTAAATACCACTCTGGACGGACACTTAACCAACGAAGGTTTAAGTTTTGCCGTCCTGCAGGCCCCCAATCTTGCCATGTAATATTGTTTTTTTTGATTGCGTTCTTTGGACGGTCTTGCTCCCGTGAAAAAACAATTACATATTCACCATCTTCATTCGTAATTATTTCGTCATCCATAAGGCTGCCGTGCGGTACGCCGGTATAAAGGGTTGTGCCCAGTCCGCCCCCGCCTTGTAAATGAGTTATAGAAAAATAGCGTACTTCTCCACTAGTCATTTCCTCTTCGCCATTACGAGTGCCAGGGAATGTAGGTAATTTGCCTGTAAGCACTATTACTTTATTTTTCCCAAGAGAAATCGGACGTATTAGGTAGGAAATATAATTACAGCAAGTAGCGCTGACTTCATAATTACCTGGAGGAACTGCATCGGCGCCGCGGTTGAATAACAGTTGAAATATATCTCGCAGGTTTTTTTTCATTTTTTCAATTTCTTCTTCACTATCCCAAGGTGTAAGCTTGTTAAAAGTATCAGCTTCAGCATAAAGCAACGAGATTCCGTACATTTTAAACCAGCCAAAGTTAGA
The DNA here is from genome assembly GCA_021108255.1 of Anaerolineales bacterium. Taxonomy (GTDB): domain Bacteria; phylum Chloroflexota; class Anaerolineae; order Anaerolineales; family UBA11858; genus B10-G9. The sequence goes on from JAIORG010000266.1 coordinate 3,136, forward strand.
TCCTTGAAAATTAGATGGTTCAATGGGAGGAGTGGGGCGTTGCGGTACTGTGGCGGTCTGGTCTTTTACCGCTTTTGACTTATCGCAGGTTAACCAGAACTTTTCACCGGTTGAAAGTTGGAGGGTTGCTTTTGGCCAAGGGACATTGCCGTAAGGTTCCGCATCTTTATCCGGAGCGTAATACCGCAGCCAAACAATTGACGGCACTAACTCATTTCCGCCCCAGGGACCGGCAAAACCAAACGGGCCACCAACTCTGGTGTTACCTTTAGCTCGATAGGCAGGCGCTATCATCGCTTCAGGATTGAGGTCAACAGCGTTGCCTTTTTTGAGCTCAAAGGTTATGTGATAATGTCGTTTTTTGGCATTGCGGTCGGCACCAAGTCGAAAAGGATTAACATGACCTTCATCAGGCTCAATATCCGCATCAACAATCGCTACTTCGCCAACTCCCATATTACCAGTTACAGGATGTCCAGGATCTAAAGGCTCAAGAATCTGATAATCCATAAATCTACAATGAGGAAAATCTCCCTCTATCAGGAGCTTTGATCCAAAGGGAGCAATAAAAATAAGTTTCAAATAAGTTACATGGGGGTCCACTGCGTGTTGATGGAGTTCCTCTTGAGGGTCATACATATTCATCGCATACCATTGTTCTTCCGCTGTAATCTCATCAGGATTAACAAGTTTCCAATCGTGTGTTTTGACACTGTCAATATATGGAGGCAGAAGCCCTTTTGGAAGTTCAGCATCTACTTTTCCATCCAACCACTTACGGATATAATCCTCCAACTCTCGGGATAATTCTTCTGCTTCCATGATAACTTGCTCAGAATATGCATCTCCTTCTTTTTTTGCTTCAACGGCAAGATTGAGCCGTTGTTGATTGGTTAAGGCAGGCAAGTCCTGATATGTCCAACGCGTATCAGGGAAAACCTTTGCGCTATCACAATCTTCGGGACAACTACCTCTTTTTTCTTCCCCAACCTGGCAGATCCCATCGCCGCAGCTATCCTTGGCACAGCCTCTAATAAAAACCATAGCGAATACTGCGATAAATATTAATCCGATTTTAGTATTGTTTTTCATAATATTATTCTTTAAACTCATTATTTTTTTTGATTCATTTATTATTCAAACTCAATCATCCATATCTGAGGAGAATCAGGCTTGCCTGTTTTTTTGTTAACAGGCGCTATTTGGACAACTATCCTTTTTCCATCTTTATCCCAATCATAATCCGACACTAAATATTTTGTATTGAAGTCGGCATTGATATTCATTTCAGTGAGCTGGACAATTTCTCCACTAGTTCTTTTCAAGAACAATTCGAGCGCAATTGTGTCAGGCTTGGAACTTGGCGCGGTCCAGGTTGGGTAAAAACGGCTGGAAAGAAACACAAAATCTCCTGTTCCCGCTGGCGAAAAAGTCCCGTGTTCTTCCCATGTTGTTGGACTGTTGATGATGTGAACAACATTTGTGCCATCTGTTTTCACTGAATAAAGATCATCAACATAGGCCTGTCCGTGTGCTGTGAAAGAATATGTAAATTCGTTATCATTAAAAAAATCATTTGTTTCATAAAATCCATTGCCGTTGGGCTGAATAGCTGTTGATTCGATGATCTCCATATGCTCAGAATCGAAATCAGCTATTCTAATCTGCCAGCCATTCCAGAAATTTTCGCCTCCTGGTGTAAGTTCTCCAATGCCGGGAATTATTACTCCAGTTGGAACTCTTTCGGCAAAGATCAATTTAGCTCCATCGTGGCTGAAATGGGGATGAAGCGCGGCGTGGTTCAAATCAGTGGCCCAGATACTCTTTGCTCCTGTGCCGTCTTTCTTTATTATCCAGAGGTCATTGTTAATACCAAAAGAAACATGCTCCATGCCTCTGTGTTTGGAATTTAAATTTTCAACCTGGATAATGATGTGCTCGCCATCAGGATGCCATGCCGGCTGACCAACAAATCCTTTTGGAACAAAAGAATCACATGTAATACAATGCTTACCAGAACCATCTGGTTTTATTGTATAGACTTCAGAATATTTTAATAAGTCATTTGATATAGCATCGAAAACGATCAATTCATGAGCATTTCCCTTGTACCAGTCAACTCTGCCGCCTTTTTCAATGAAAAGCTTCAAATACTTAACGGGCGTGTTAGCTGATGGAGTTATACAGTCCTCCAGGCAGCTTTTATTCCGTTCTTCCTGTCTCTGGCAGATTCCATCGCCGCACTGATCTTGAGCACAGCCGCTGACTAGGATCAAACCGAATATTGCGAAGATTAATACTCCGATTTTTGTTTGTAATCCCATAACAATTTTCTCTTATTTGATCAAATCCTTATATCTAAGCCCTGTCGAAGTAAATAATCCGTTTACTAAATTTTTTCCAGCTTCTGCAGAAGAAAGGACTATGATATCTTCTGGTGATTTTCCACTGACTTCGCTGTATTCAAGATATGCGTAGAAATATTTTGTCCAGAAAGGGGATACAAATTCAAAATTCCTGGCATATGCGAGGTTAGTTATTACCTCTAAAAATTTTTGATCAAGTGGTTCCCAGAAGCTAAACGCATCTCTGGAAAATACACTTGTTTCTGTGATATTTCCGAGTTCAGCTTCTGCTGCTTTGTAAAGCCATGCTTCACTCATTGCAATTGGTTTATTATTTGAGTGAGCAATATCTGCAATGGTTAATACTCTATCGAAAAAATCTCTGCTGATTGGGTAAACATGAGTGTCAATATAATCGACAGAAGTGTTTGCAAAACTTGATATAAATTCCTTGTAATCCGGATGCCACGTGCCTATTCCTGCGCCAATTTCAACATCAGTAATTTGGTTTTTCTCAAGTTTATTAAGAACATCATTAATATATTCAGTTTGCACTGTGACGTCATTGACAGGTTTTCCAGTCTGAATGGCTTCTGTGTCTGGTTCTACAGTAATAGTTAAGTAGTCAGGGTGCAATTCCCTTGCGATAGTTAATGCTACTTGAGAGCGCGCTTCTAAATATTGTTCCAAAGTTAGATTATCGTAAAATTCTCTAGGATTAAGCGTAGAGATTCCTTTTTGGGTAAAGATAAAATTATTTTCGATTATTAACTTCATACCTCTTGAATTTACAATTTCAGCAACTTCTTTATAAAATTCGAGATATGCCTCTTGTTCTAATGGATTTTCATGAAAAGGTGGATAAAATAAGGGAAAATTTAAAGAGATAACTACACCTTCAACGCCTAACTCTTCCAAACGGTCAAGCTCATAATTAGCACCAATGAACCCATTTGGGGCTAATAGATCTTTGCCTCTATTAGAGTTAGCGGTAAGCAATTCAGCAGCGAAAATTGGATCATGATTACTATCAGCAGTTATCGGAAGGTTACTCTCAAACTTATTCATCTGAGATTCTAATTCATTGTATAAAGTTACAAACGTTTGAGGAACTCCCTCAATTACACAGTCCTGGGGGCAGCTGCCTTTTCTCTCCTCAAGGCTCTGACAGATTCCATCACCACAGCTGCTTTTATTACAGCCGCTGAGAAGAACTGTAGCAATTAATGCTGCACGCACAAGCCAGGGCCTGTTTTTCCTGTTTATTTTTAACTCCCTTTATTTACTTGATCGGCATATGATAGGTGATTGCTAATCATTTTTGAAATCCAACTAATGTCATCCATTGGTACCGCTTCTGCTGTTGGCAGGAATCATAAATGCTTATATAGATATTACAGATTTTTAGTAAAAAAAGTTGCAATAACTGCAGGATCTTCTAGTTTGTTTTACTGGTTAAAATTCAATTTCAATAAATATTTGGCTGTGAAAAGAAAAGGCGGGAATAGAAGAATTGCTAATTTTGTAAGCTTTCCGGTGGATTGTTTATCCCTTTTGTCTCGAAATACTCGAACCGCTATTATCGGTAGAAGAACAAATCAGTAATTGGCAAAACGAGAGCTATGTGCTAGAATGCCCTCCGGCAGAGCTGTTTGGAAGGCTCTGCTGAATGCTGTACAGGACAAAAAGCAGATATTAAAGGAAGAGCCGGTTGTGTATTTGAAATAAGATTCCGGCTTGTCCAGTTAAGAGGAAAAAATGCAAATCGGTATTGTAGGTTTACCAAATAGCACAAAAACAACCATTTATAATGCTTTGACTCACAGTCAAGAACAGACTGCCGCTACCAGCTCAGGGAAGGTGGAAGTGCATACTGCCATGGTAGAAGTGCCTGACCTGCGGGTAGACCGGTTGAGCGAGATATTTCAGCCTCAGGAAACTACTTATGCACGAGTGCAGTACAACGATGTCGCCGGATTGAGGGTGGGGGTTGGGCAGGATGGTGGTTTAAGTGGACAGCTTCTCAATGCAGTTGCCAAAAGCGATGCCTTGCTGCATGTGGTACGGGCTTTTGAGGACGAGCATATTCCCCACCCGGAAGGCTCTGTGGATGCAATCAGGGACTTGGCCGACCTGGAATTTGAATTCTTAATATCAGATTTACAGATTGTTGAACGTAGGCTGGAGCGATTGGAACATGATCTTTCAAGGAAAGGGATTTATCCTGAACGCCCGTCAGATCAAGCGGAATTTGACTTATTAGATCGAATAAAAGACGCTCTTGAAAAGGAAGTTCCTATACGAGACCTTGATTTCAGCCTTTCAGAGGAAAAACGCTTGCGCGGGTATCAATTCCTGACCGCAAAACCGGCATTGATAGCAATAAGTGTGGGCGATACAGGAAGCGATGATCCGGGTGATTATTCGAATTACCAGCACAATCACTCAGATGTGGTTTGTATCCATGGAGCTTTGGAGATGGAGATAGCCCAGCTTTCCCCCGAGGATGCGGAAATATTCTTGGAGGAATATGGCATTAATGAGCCGGGTTTAAACCGGATGATCAGGCTGAATTATGAATTATTAGGTTTGCAGTCTTTTTTTACAGTTGGCGAGGACGAAGTGCGGGCCTGGACTGTACCTCAGGGGGCAAATGCGGTTGAGGCAGCGGGTGCAATTCACTCAGATCTAGCAAGGGGGTTTATTAGAGCAGAAGTTGTCAGTTATCAAGACTTAATAGAAGCCGGCTCAATAAACGAAGCACGGAAAATGGGTGCAGTGCGCTTGGAAGGTAAGAATTATATTGTGCAAGATGGCGATATTCTCAATATTCGGTTTAATGTCTAACGAATTGGTTGCGGCTCTCTGGTAGAAACCAGAGGTGAGCAAGGGGATAAGTAGCCAGCCGTAGGAATTTGTCTAAAGTCTTGTGGATGCATAAGTGAGTTTTCACAAGGCAGGACCACCGTAATTTTTTCCCCGCTTTTTATTTTGAGGTATGAAATCCGGTCCCCTGGAAAGTTTTAACCCGTTTTTATTTTGGGGTTCAAGGGGACCTTCGTGGAAAAAAATCAACAAAATGATGGATTTGAGAAAAAAGAGACAGGAAAATTGGATGGATTTATTTGCAGCCTGAGTATTTTTGGAAATACACCACGCCATCGCAAACCAATTCTCCTCGATTGTCAGTATAGCATTCAGCGCCTGAGTAACCCTTCCCTTTGCCAAATACAAATACCGGATTTTCGCCTAGCATTTCTACTTTATCAGACACTCGAAGACATTCATCTAGCCAGGCAAAGGAAAAATGCCAATCGTAAGAAATAATCTGAAATGCTCCATCTAGTCTAATGTAAGAATAAAAGCCTAATGGGCATGACTCGCACTCCATGTCACCATAATTGGTGACTTCCCCGCAGACTTCACGAAATTCACCTGCATCATCTGCCGTAATAGATGCCGGACTTCTGCAATCTCCCTGATATACTCTTGTGGCTGTTGGTGAGGGTGTGGAGGTTGTTGCCTCGGCGGCTTGCTCTGGTTGGTTTGGATCTGGAGTAGCGTCGGGTAAAACAGCAGAAGGTTCTGAGGTGGTAGAGATAACTGCAATGCCGTCCGTGCCGGATAAGATAGCTGTAATGTCGTCTGCGGTGGCGTAAAGCATTATTGACATGATAATTGCGGCAGAAATACTAGAGATCGTTAAAGCGGACAAGGTCTCCTTGCGAACCATTGTTCTTGATGCCTGTAGGAAGGAGAATAAGGCTCCGATGGGTATGAATGTCAATAAAAATACGCCAATCTTTTTGTTTGTAGATTGATCCTTTTTTAATGATACTTCTGCAAAAGCCCAGATACCAACAAGAGCTCGGGAAGAGACTTGAGATACTAAAGCGGCGATTAATATGTTTTTTGTAGTTCCGAAATTGAGAAATATTGGGAGGACAGTGAGGGCAATGTTGATCCCCCAGAAGAAGATTAAAAGCAATAACAGACTTAATACTGTCTGCTCGGGAGGGATGTAGGAATCAGTTTTTGGGGTTTCAAGGATTTGCGGAGTCTCATCTTCATCGCCGTTTCCTGTTTTGTAACCGCAGAAGGGACAGGAAGGCGATTCGGGAGGAATCTCCTTATAACATTCTGGGCAGTATTTCATCATGTTCATAAATAATTTCAGCCTGAATAAATGAAGTGATTACCTATCTGAGTATAGCATGAACGATAGAAATCAAGAGGAATTTTGCTATACTGTTTTGTAAGAATTGGGTAGTTAATAACTTGTTTTGTGGATTGGAGCTATTATTTTCGTTAGGGGTGCTATGAGTTGATAAAGATCTTATTCCAATTATCCAAGACAAAATATGGAGTGTGGTTTGTCTGAGCCCGCGTGTTGGCCCAGTCTATGATAAGGCTGTCTTTGGCTGCGTCCGTACAAAGGTAGCGGATATCGGGGAAGATGCCAACCCGGGCAAGGTCTAGGCGATCCGAATCCCAACAGATTCGGAGAGTGAGATCACCATCGGTTTTCCCGTCTGTATGTTGACTGCAGGCTGTCTTCAGAAGATCAAGCTGGTCTGCAGAAACTTGTGGATTGTCTCCTAGTAAATGTCCGGCAAGATTGGCGCCTCGATTGCCATGGCCAGGATCAAATGATTGATTGTGACGGCAGGCATCGTGAAAAATGGCAAATAGTGTGATCACTGTAATGTCGCCGCCTTCAATTTCCGCCAATTTTAAACCATTCTCTAAAACCCTTCCCCAGTGGCTCAAGCCATGAGCGCCATCAGGGCGAAGCTGATATTGAGATGCAATTTGAGAGAGCAGGGGAGTTAAGTCCATTAGGCAAATATTATCCCATTAATTAGACGGAAATGGAAAATTTTTATTAAGCTAATTGCGTGCAATTCAGTGAGCCTTCTATTTGAAAATAGGAGAAAAGTGAAAAGGAATACTGAGTATGATATGCTATAGAAAGTATTACACGACTGAAAAATGAATAACTTGAGTGAGCGTTTAGATGGCGCTGCGGGCCTTTGGAATTCTATGAAAAGAATCCTCGGTGGGCGATTAAATATTGATTGGAAAATAGCGGTTATTACAGTAGTCAGCACTTTGTTGATAATCGCTGATTATTACTACAGTCCGACTTCCCGTAACTACTTGGACAGCATTCTGCTTTTTGTAATAATTCCTCTGGGAATTACAATTTTTGTCTTTAAAGAAAAACCAGCGGATTATGGGTTTAAGTTGGGAGATTGGAAAACCGGATTGCTGCTGACATTTCTTGGATTGCTTTTAATGGCTCCAATTATCTGGTTTCTGGGCACAAGGAATTCCGGCATGCAAGGATATTATAATTATTCACAAGAGGGACTAATTTGGAAAAAAGCACTTGAGCTTTTTGGATGGGAATATATTTTCAGAGGATGGATCCTTTTTGGGTATGCCCGTAAATATGGACCTGATGCGTTATGGATTCAAGCCGTACCATTTGCTGTTGCTCACCTTGGTAAACCGGAAGTTGAGACCCTCTCCACAATATTTGGTGGGTTTGCATTTGGCTGGGTTGCCTGGCGCACTGGATCGTTCGTTTATTCTTTCCTTATCCACTGGTTTATCGCCATTTTTATTGTGATTGTTTCAGTTATTGGTGTCGGATAAATGGAAAAGATAAACAGTAACTGGGGATCGGCAGGATTGACTTTCTTATGAGTATAAATGTTGTCATTGCTCCCGCTGGATCAGGAAAAACCACCTGGGCTGCTAAACGGGCCCGGGAACTTTCTGCTGAATTATTGGAATCTCCGCGCGTGATCGTGCCGTCCAGGATTCAGGCGGTGGCTTTCAGGCAAGAATTGGCCAAGGCTGGAGGGGCGATAGGTGTCAATGTTGGTACCTTTGAAGATTTGGCGCGGGAAATACTTGGACTGACAGGAATATTCAATACCCGGATAACTGAAACAACCCAAACGCTATTGCTGCAGAATATTGTGGAAAACTGTAATTTAGATTATTACGGGGGAATTAAGACTTTGCCAGGATTTATTCAAATCGCATTGAAGATAATCCGGGAACTTAAAGCGGGCGGTATATCACCCTCTCAATTTGCTGCCGCCGTGAAGGAAATGGGTGATGAACTCAGATTAAGTGAACTGGCAATAATTTACTCAGCTTATCAAAAAAGACTCCAGGATGAAAATTGGTCCGACTATATTGGGGAAGTATGGTTGGCAGCAGAAGCGCTAGAGCGTAATTCTGTCCTATGTTCAGATTGGAAATCCCTTTTGATAGATGGATTTGATGATCTCTCTCCAGTTCAGTTAAGGATTATTCTGGCTTTGAAAGCACAGGTTTCTGACTTGATGGTTACTTTAACCGGAACCAAAGAAGGCACAACAAGACCCCTGGTTCACAAGCGATTTCAACGCATAATGGAATTGCTGGAAGAAGCTGATACTCTGGAAATCATTTACCTGGAAGAAAAGGGTGAAGCAAAATTACCTGATACTCTTTTTTCTCGCCTGGAAGGTAATTTATTCAGGATGGAAGAAGAGAATTTGATAGATAATGATGGTGAACTGCAGATGGCAGCTGTGCCGGACAGGGAAGCTGAAGTCCGATTTGCTCTACGATGGATTAAGTCAACAATTGTGAACGGAAACATTCATCCCGGGCAGATTGCTTTATTGACCAGAAACCTGGAACCCTATCGTTTGATTATTTACCGGGTAGCAAGTGAATTCGGGATACCAGTACAAGTTCGGGGAGGTAAGCCCTTAATAGAAAATCCAGCGATAGCGTCATTTTTTGATTTATTGAAAGGTATGCATCCCGGAAAAGAACAATATAACTGGCATGCAGTAGTTGACGCCTGGAAATCCCCTTATTTTTGTTGGGATAGTCTTCTTGAAAAGGAAAACAGCCAGAATTCATTGAAAACTCATCTCGAGGATACCGATCAGCTGGTTAAAATTGCGCGCTGGGGAAGTATTATCCAGGGGTACGAGCAGTGGGAGGAAGCGTTCTTGCTTTTGACAGAGAGGAGTAAAACTGAAGATAACGTGTACGGGGAAGGACCGAATCTGCCGTCAGGAATAGTATTCGGTGAAGAGGCGGCAAGATTGTGGGAAAAGTTCCAGGCTTTCATCCGTCTTTTGACTCCACCTTCCGAAAAAAGAACTGTCAGTGAATTTGTTTCCTGGTTGGAAGACCTGCTGGGTGACGAACAAGTTAAGGTGTCTCAATCTAGCTTGGAAGTAATCCAAAAGATAAAGGGTGGAACTCTGGATTTAGCCCAAAGAGACCTAAGCGCAATCAGGGCTCTAAAGAATATTTTCCGGGAGATGGTCTGGGCGGAAGCAGTAATGGGCTCCAAAATGGAGACATTCAGCACGTTCCTGGAAAATATTGAGTCAATAATTAAGAGAACTTCTTACCAGCCTGTGGAATTTAATTCAAATGGGGTGTATTGTTCAGATATTTCTGAATCCCGGGGAATTCCATTCCACTCAGTAGCCATTATAGGTCTTGCTGAAGGGGAATTCCCCCAAACGTTAAAAGAAGATCCATTTCTAAGAGATGGGGATCGAAAGCTCCTCCGGGAGGAATATGGGTTACCAATTAAGCAATCAACTGAAAGCTCTGAGGCAGAGTATTTTTACGAATCGGTAACACGAGCTAATTCTGCATTACTGATAACCCGACCAAGAATAGCAGACAATGGAACTCCCTGGCAGCCTTCCCCTTACTGGGAAGAAATCTTGCGCTGCGTAAACATAGAACCTTTAATTCATACAAGCCGCACATTACCAGATTTACGTGATGCCTCATCCAAATCGGAATATTTTGAAATAATCTCCACTGGTCAAGAATACAGCTCTGCCTGGCGGCAAGCTGAAAAAAACCAACCTGAAACCTGCAGTCAGATTAATCAAGCGTTAATTATTTTATCCGGCAGGACTTATGATTCAGACATGTCCGGAAGCATCTATGATGGCAGCTTAGGTAAGCTCAGGCATGTTTTTTCAGAGCGTTTTTCAGCGGAACATATTTGGAGTGCAAGCCGTCTGGAAACTTACCAGGTTTGTCCCTATTATTTTTTTGCAGCCAACGTATTGGGGATTGAAAAAATCGAACTACCCAGGGAAGGTTTGGATGCCAGGCAGCTTGGAAATATATACCATCATATTCTTGAAGATTTATATCAGGAAGCCGGTGATCGCCCTGAGCTTGAAAAATTACAGAATGCGTTGCCAGGAATTGCCAGAAAGGTTTTTGACCAGGCCCCGCGAAGGGAGGGCTTCAGGATAACATCATGGTGGCTTCATACTCAAAAAGAAATCTTAACCAATTTGAAACGTTGTTTGGTTGTATTGGAGACTATGGATCCATCATTTGTGTTTTTCCAGGCTGAACAAAAGTTTGGGATACCTGGATTTCCTGAACCTCCCTTGCAAGTAAGTACCCGGGGAGGAAATATTTTTCTCCTGCGCGGATTCATAGACCGGGTAGACAAAAATGAAACCGGGAGAATCCGGATCATTGATTATAAAACTAGCGCAAGCTATGGTTTTACACATCAAGCAGTTCGGGAAGGAAAAAAACTGCAGATCCCATTGTATGCTCTGGCTGCTCAGAGCGCCCTAGAACTGGGAAATATTCAGGAAGGATTTTATTTTCATGTTCGGACTGCGGAAACAAGTGGTTTTAAGATGTCTTCGTTTAGAATAAACAGGAAAAAGGGTCCGTCGGCAGCGATGGAAAATGCGGTAGATATTTCTTGGAAAGCTATTCAGTCTGTACGCCAAGGGAGCTTTGGGCCAAAAGCTCCTGATAATGGGTGCCCGGATTATTGCCCTGCAGCTGATTATTGTTGGCATTATCGGCCAAAACGGTGGTAAAGAAAGAGATGAATCAAGAGTTGAGAAATCATCCAATTCTGAAGCAAATGGGTCCAAGTCCTGAACAATTCGACCCTATCGTTTCTCGGGGTCAGGATATTGTGGTTACGGCAGGCGCTGGTACTGGCAAGACCCGCACTCTAGTTGCTCGTTACCTTTCTCTTCTAGCGGAAGGATTGCCGTTGCGATCTATAGTGGCAATAACTTTTACTAAAAAGGCAGCTAGAGAAATGCGCAACAGGATCCGAGAAGAAGTTCGCAGGTTCCTGGAGAGTTCAGATTTCAGCCTGGATGATCAAATTTATTGGAGAGGAATTTACGAGGAGCTGGACGCTGCCAGAATAAGCACAATACACAGCCTGGCAGCCGACATTCTCCATCATCATCCTGCAGAGATGGTGTTGGACCCCGCTTTTGAACTACTTGAAGATGGCGAGATGGCTCGCCTGAAAACACAGTCTGTGGAAGCTGCTTTGAGTTGGGCAGCAAATGATCAGCAGGCAGCTTCATTGTTTGTTACATTCGGAGAATGGTCTTTTAGGAAAATCGTTTTCGAGTTGCTGACAAAAAGATTGGAAGTACAGGAAGCCGCGGAACAGATGCCAGCTGATTTGTGGGAACTGTGGCAGACTTATTTAATTGAACCTATAAAGGATTTTGTTGAAAATCCCCTGGTGCAATCCGGGTTAGATGGGCTGGCGTCACTGGAGGAACAAGGCCTGATAAATAAGGCAGAAATGGCAGGAGATGGCCTAGTTCCGGATTTGCGCATAGCGATTATCTTGTGGAAAAGGATTTCTGATGCCTACGATGAGGGTGATTGGTTAGAGATCTCTCGCTGCCTGAATCCGCTCCGAAGCCACTTGAAACAAAAAGGCCGAAAAGATAATTGGGCCCCGGCGAATCCCAAGGCAGTTATCAAAGAAATCCAAGTGGTTTTTGATTCAGTATTGGATAACATAAATTTGGATCTGGCAGTGGATCAGAAACTTGCTCAACAAATTATTCCAGGGTTAATGGCTGTGTTTCAGCAAGCCGACGAGTGGTATACAGGAGCTAAAACCCGGTTGAGCAAATTGGACTATGATGACCTTGAGTTAAAATCTCTTCAGCTGCTGAAGAATTTTCCTTCAGTTAAATTGTATTGGCAGGATCAAGTCAAAGCTTTACTGGTGGATGAATTCCAGGACACAAATCACAGGCAGCGTGAACTAGTTGCTTTATTAAATGGAGAGAATAAAAATTTATTTATTGTAGGGGATGGGAAACAATCTATCTACCGCTTTCGTGGAGCTGATGTCTCTGTATTCAGAGAAGAACAAATAAAGATAAAACAAGCTGGCGAGAGCTTCCAGCTAGCAAATTCATATCGTGCGCATCCTGGTTTGCTACGAAATCTAAACGATTTGCTAAAACCCGTTTTAGGAGAAAAGGGGAGTATACCTTATATCGAGCCATTCTCTCCCCTACAGCCAGGTAGAGAGCAGGCTTCTGCAGGATTTGAGCTGCCTTATATCGAACTTCATCTGGCGGTAGGGGCCAAAGCTTCCGGAGCATTGCATAACGCTGCCCGGGCTGCTGCATTTCGTTTGATGGAATTAGTCGAATCTGAAAGTATATGGTTGGCTGGTCCTGGGGAGAGTGAAAGAAGATTACTTTCTTATGGGGATGTCGCTGTTTTATGTCGGGCTTCTGGCTCGTTTCCTGCTTATGAAGGGGCCTTTGAGGGAGCTGGTATTCCTTATCTCACTATTGCTGGACAAGGGTTTTACGATCGTCCTGAAATTAGAGACGTATTAAATGCTTTATTAGCGTTGGCAGAACCTGAAAATGACCTGGCAATGGCAGGTTTACTGCGGTCTCCTGCTGGCGGCATGTCTGATGTTGCCTTGATGCGTCTGCGGGATTTCCAGAGAAAAGGGGATTTGCCATCACTGCTGGAAGCAGCACGCCATGCGAAGGCGGCGGGGTTGGGAGAGGAAATTGAAACGGTGGGTCGAATTGTCTCTTTGCTAGATGAGCTAATCCCGTTGATTGGCAGAATCACTGTAGCTGAACTTTTGTGGAAATTCCTGGAAGGGACAGCGTATGTTCCATCGTTGACAAAAATGGGATTAAAACGCAGTGTTCAAAATCTAAAAAAATTAATCACTGATACTCAAAAGAGGGGCGAAGCAAGTGTTGAGGCATTTTTAAATTCAATTTCCGAGTTGAAAAATGTCGCAGTCAGAGAAGGAGAAGCTTTATCTGTAGCAGAAGGTGCCGTGCAGATTATGACAGTGCATCAGTCAAAAGGTTTGGAGTTCCCGGTAGTGATGCTGGGAGATGCGTCAAAAAAAGGACGATTCAGTCGGGAAATTTTATTTGATGAACGGTTTGGGTTAGTTCCTCCATTTTCTGAAGATAAGATTATATTGGAGGAAAATGGGATTCCGGAAATCGTAAGGTCGTCATCGTTGGCATACGGTTTATCGTTGACCGAAGAGCGTCTTAAGGAGGAAGCAGAATCCAATCGACTGTTGTATGTGGCGGCCACGCGGGCGCAAGAATTATTAATCATCAGCGGTGTTCTGGGGAAGCCTGCCCGGGATCAAAGCATGGGAAAGCAAACCGGTTGGTTAGGAAAACTTGTAGAACCACTGGGGTTAGGCGATGTGCAGATATCCTATCAGGAAGATGGTGATGATATCCAGGAGATAAAACTGGAAAAAAATGACATGAAATCACTCTGTAGAATTTATAAACCGGGAATTGAATTTATATATCCGACCATCTCTGCCAGCCAGCCTGAGAAACCAGAGATTATTGATGATTTTTCGATGGTGGATGGTATACAGCCAGTTGACTACGGGTTGGATAAGGAAAAGGAAAAAGATCAGGAAATCCGCCGGGTTGTTTCCACTGCAGAACGGCCAACAGTTCCTGCCTGGATGGTTGGCAAAGTTGTTCATCGCGCACTGGAAATGTGGAAGTTCCCGGATGATGGAGAGACAGCGTTCGTCTCCTGGGCTGCTGCAGAATTACGGAGTCTTGGTATTTCTGGAGAAAGGGAAATCAAAGATGGGGGCAGGAGAGTTATTAAAAACCTGGAGAGATTCCAGGCCTCTGATTTGTATCAGCGGATGACAGGAACTGACCGCATACTGCATGAAATTCCTTTCAGTCTTCCTCGGGAAGGTAAAGGTCCATTGATTGGCGTGATCGATGCCTTGTTTTTAGAGGATGGGAAATGGGTCCTGGTAGAGTTTAAAACCGATCGGATATCAAATAGGGAGGCATTTAAAAGGCTCTGGAAAGAAAAAGATTACCAAACCCAGGTTGAAGGATATCTCAAGGCTGCAGATACGCTGCTGGGGAGGCGTCCTGAACCAGTGTTGTGTTTCCTGAATTATGAAAAACGAGTGCATTTAGTGACTGATCGCTGGTAAATAAATTGAACATTGCACTGTGCAAATGATATTTAACCTGACAATTGCTGATACCGATTACAAAACCAAGCAGAAGCCGGTTAGCTATGGTCATTGAGACTGTGATCCAGGTAATGTCAGGAAATCCTAATATGATCTGGCTGCCAGTCAGGCAAATGCAGGCGCTAATAATTCCACATAAGAGACAATACCAGATTCAATCATACCTTATTTATTAGATCATTAATCAAGGGTAAAGTATTTGAATTTTCTTTTTAATACAGGTTTAGCTTTCTTGAGAAAAAGATCTCGGATATGATCATCCATGCTCAGATAAAGTACCTGCCATCCGCTTTGTACCAGGTCAATAGTGCCTTGGATCAGCGATTCCCGGCGATTCCAATCTGAGTGTTGAAAAGCATCATCGAGGATTAGAAAGAGGGGGCTGCCGCCGCTGACCCGGGCTGCAATGCCCAGCCGGAGAGC
>JAIORG010000054.1 GCA_021108255.1 Anaerolineales bacterium
CCTCTCCAGGGACGCTTAATGATTAGTCTATTTACTGGGTTTCTCTGAAATTTCAGCGTCTACGGAGGTCGACGCCTGTCCTGAGTGAAGACGAAGGACCCTAGCTGCGATTTCAATCGCTTCATAATCGGTTAGGTTAAGTTAAAAATCAGGAAGCGTAATCCTTTGAGGATTACGCTTCCTATGCTATTAACAAAACATTACCTGTCTTATGCTCTTGGGGGGACTCGGTCAGGGAAATCAGGCTCATCTTCACCGCGGTTATTGTGGAAAAACAAAATCGCACAAATTTTGTTTCCTCCACATCATCCGGCGTAAAAATTTCCTCAATGATTCTGTCAAAAAGTTTCGCCGTTTTGAACGCCAGCAGCAGGCTGGGATCATAATTCCCCCTCTCAATCAAGAATCAACCGGGCTCGCTGGAAGCGAGTCACAGCTGTCATGAGCAACCCCAGATCCGACACAACGAAAACGGTCATGGCAATGAGAATAATTTGGGTGGGATTGGCAGCCTCTACCAATTTTATAAGCAGTGCTCTGCCATCCGGGACCACGTTAAGCAGCAAGAGTGGAATCATCTGCAGAAGCACAAGAGGAAACAGGGTAGCAGTCATCAAGCTTTGTTGAGCATCTTGTACAGTCGCGGCTCGCAGTGATTTCAGGACGCCGATACCTGCCACGAGGATTGCCAAGAGCAGGCTTAAAGCCACGTTGGCCAGAGTCATGATCGGGGTGTAGAACAATACCTGTCCATCCCAGTGGATGATGTTAACCATCACCAGGCTTACAAGGAGAAGCATCATCGTGATTCCCCATGAATAACCCACTGACACGGCGACTTTACCAAACAGGATAGCCCGGTCCGTCAGCGGGCTGGCAAGCAGCGTTTCTAGCGTATGCCTTTCCCGTTCGCCAGCAAATGATTCGGGAATCGTCATCCCTACCATCATCATAGGGATAAACACGGCAATCAGGAGCGACCAGGGTCCTTCCACCAAAGCGCGTCCTATTTGTAAAGGAAGATAGATTCCCAGCATAGCCATTGGGATTGCTAATCCCAACAGGGATTTGGTTCGACTTCCCTTGTAACGTTGTATCCCTTTCATTTCCTTCCACATCACAGTCCACATATCGCTAAACCTCATTTTTCTTCCTCCATCAAGGTCAAGAAAACTTCTTCCAGACTTGCCTTACTTCTACGAACCTCTTCTACTTGAACGCCTGCACTTACCACCAGGTTAACCAGTGGAGCAGCGTCCATATCTTCGCGCAGGTCAATGGCCAAGTGCTCTTCGTTTAGCAATTCAGCGGCAACTACATCCGGGTGCGCTCGCAGCATGTTAAGCACATTATCTTTGAACCCATGCCCCAAGATCTCTAAACCAGGGCCGCCGGCTCGTTCTCGCAACTCATCGGGGTTACCAATCGCCACCAGCTCGCCACCACGAATCACTGCTACCTGTTCGCACAATCTCTCTGCCTCCGCCATATTGTGCGTGGTTAAAAATACCGTCACCCCTTCACGAGCGGTCAGGGCTTCCAGATCGTCGCGGACTTCCGTCGCTGCGACCACATCGAGACCAGCTGTCGGTTCGTCCAGGAAAATCAGGGGTGGATGGTGAAGTAATGCCCGGCCCAGGGCCAGCTTTTGCTTCATTCCTTTGCTCCACGTCCCTACCCGCTCTTTTCGTCGCTCCCACACACCCATGTGAGTGAGCAGTTCTTTGATACGATCCCGCCGTTCGTTCACTGGCATATGCCATATCCGGCCGTAGAACTCCAAATTGTCCTCAGCGCTCAATTGCTCGTAGAGACCAGGGTGTTCGAGGAGGGCTCCAGAGTGGGTGCGAACCTCGTTCGCCTGGGTACAGGTATCGAAGCCCATCACCTCAGCTCGCCCGCTGGTTGGCTCCAGCAAACCCAGCAGCAGATTAATAGTAGTGGTCTTGCCCGCGCCATTGGGACCCAGGAAGCCGAAGATGATGCCGGAAGGCACTTCCAAAGAGAGACCATTCACGGCCCTAACCATCTTGAAATCGCGAGTGATGTTCTCGATAAGAATAGCTGTCTCAGTCATATTAGATCCTTCTCTCATGTTTTGTGATCCGGCTTCATCGCTCGCGTGGCGATGAAAGTCGGCATGTATTTCGTGAGCAGGTCTTTTTCGTTTTCAGGGTAAGCGTCTTCGAAAAAACCAGTGAGGGTTAAACCAGCATCAAGCTGCCCACCAATCTGATCCTCCAGGGTGTGGCTGAACTCGAGAGGCATTTCCTTTTCGATATATCGCTGCCTTTCCTCCGCGGAAAGACTGGTCAAATCAGAGTAAGGGAGCACATACTTGACCTGGAGGACACCGGTGCGATCGGCAAGATCGTAGTCGAAGAGATAGTTCACAGGGTTCGAAAAACCAGCCAGCAGGACTCCCCCTCCGCGCAATACGCGGAAAGCCTCTGCCCACACTGGACAGACGTCGGGGACGAAACAATTGGAGACCGGATGGACGATGAGATCAAAGCTATGATCGGAGAACATAGAAAGGTCAGCCATGTCACCCTCAACTGTTGTGATCTCAAGCGCGTGCCGCTCGGCGACGAGCCGATCCCCCTCCAACTGCCTGGGTGAGTTATCCAGGACGGTTACCTTTGCTCCAGCCGCAGCCAGTATTGGTCCTTGCTGCCCTCCGCCTGATGCCAGGCAGAGGACATCGAGACCTTCCAAATCAGGAAACCATGCCCTCGGAACAGGCTTGGAGGGCGTCAAGAGGATTTCCCATATTCCCCGTTTTGCAGTGGCGATCATTACTTCACTAACTGGAACTGTCCACTTATTTCCACGTTCAACCTCTTTATCCCACGCAGTGCGGTTATGATCTCGAATGTCCATATCTATTTCCCTGTCTTCTTTCTTAACTTATAGTTTCTAATACAGCGTTTTCGATAATTGTAAACATCTGTGTGCCACAATCGATCTCGGCTTGAATACCATAGGGCAAGACAAACATCGGGTCAGTGTGCCCGAAATCCATCTGGGTGATGACCGGTAATTCGGCCAGTCCTTCCTCTTCAGCAATTACTTGGGAGATGACCTTATCGTATTCATTAAATTGTCCTGGTTCTACTTGCCCACCGGGCCGACCAAATATGACACCCGAGAGTTCTTTCAAAATACCCATTGCGGCGTAGGTGCGAAGCCCCCGCAGAACCGCAGTCGGCGGAGGTGATTCCTCAGATGTTTCCAAAAACAGGATAGCGCCCTGCCACATCTCAGACTCAGGCCAAAAGTCGGTACCACGCAGCCAATCCAGCCCCTCAAAGCATCCGCCTATCAAATGTCCGCGATGGACTCCATTCCCTTGAAGGAATTTCCATCCTGTGGAAGGAGTAAGTTTGCGCTTGCGTGATTGATTCTCAGGATCAGCCCAGTCAAGAAATTCAACAGTCCAGCCTTTTTTATTTTGGGCGATGCTTCCGATGGGCGCTGATGAGAACAACGTTTTGTGCACTGAATCGGTCAAATAGGGGAACAACCCTCCGTTCTCAGCAAATCCCGCCATAATGGTCGGTCCGTAAAATGAGACTAACCCTGCTTTTAAGCATGCCATATGGGTGGCTGTGGTGTCAGAATACCCCATAAAGATCTTGGGGTTTGAATTGATAACATTCAAATCCAGGAGAGGCAGAATTCGAATCGAGTCATCGCCGCCAATTGTAGATATTATGGCTTTGATAGATGGGTCAGCAAACGCTTGCATTAAATCATCAGCTCTTGCTTGAGGATTTTTCTGCAGCCAAGAAGGGTCGCTCAAAGTATGTGGCATTTCAACAACGTTCACCCCAAATTCATCCTCCAGCTGCCGTTTTCCCGCTTGGTAACGATGGGGGAAGGCCCCAGGACCGCCCCAAGACAGGGAGACTGCGGCCACCTTGTCGCCAGGTTGCAGCTTTTTCGGTTTCATCATTGTGGTTTTCATAATTTACTCACCCACTTTCTGAATAGCGTCAGTATCTTAATACTCCGGTATGCATCGTTATCTTCCATCCCTCACTCACTTTTGCATATACTTTGCAGACTCGACCCAACCAGCGATTCTCCTGCCCCTCTGTGTCTACCCAGAGCGTATCAATATCTACCACGGCCAGGGCACCATCCCCTTCTTCAGAAATCTCTATCTTCAGTGTCTCCCTTCTATTATGGACAAGTTTGTGTTCCTTAAAGAACTGCTGATAAAAATGATTCCAGCGTTGATGGTTAAACTTACCCAGTACCATTACCCAATTCAGCGGATCATGATCATCCCGGGTTGGCGGCCAGGGCCAGACCATGTCCGGATGAAATATAGAGAGCAGCAGATCGACGTCCTGTGTATTCCAGGCCTTAGTTTCCCGATCGATGATTTCTTGAATTTCTTCTTTTAGATTTTTCATACTTAACTCCCTGGTCTCGACGGTGGCTTTGAGGGCTGATCTTCTCCCCTATCAGAGTTTGTAAACCCGCTTCCAATCTGGATATCAAGCCAATGTGCTGCCTCAAATCTCTACTCAAGAGCAATCATCTGGGCGAGTTCTTCCCACGAATACCACCTACCAGCTGCCATAACACCGTGAAGGTCTTTAATATTTGCCACATCTTCCAGGGGATTGTTTTTCAACAATATCAAATCTGCCCTTTGCCCCACCTCGATGGTCCCAAAATCACCCTCTCCGACCATGGTTTCGATGACTTTAGCAGCATTGACCGTCCCGGCACTAATGGCCTCATAAGGTGAAAATCCGTTTTCTACAAGGATCCGCAGCTCATCATGGATGGAAAAACCGGGTACGATCCCCATTCCACCGGTGCCCGAGTCAGTCGCTAGCAGGAGTGGTATTCCAGCCTGATGCAATCCGGCCAGTATCCAGCGATCAATACCATATTTGAAAGCGGCAAGGTCCTCGATCCCTCTAAATTGGCGCTGATGTTTCTCTTCGCCCAAGCGGAAGAGATCTAAATATCCCTCAGGGGAGTAGCGATTTTCCTGACGTTCCAAGAAAACCTGTGGTTGGAAAAGCTTAATTTGAATGACATCATCAACGACCATCGTGGTGCAAACCGGAGCTCCTGCTGAACGTAACTGCTCGATGATTCGCGCCAGAATATCCCCATTCTGGTGATTGAAGTCAGTCTCGTTAAAGCCAGCAGAGATATCAAATTGCTGCATGGCTGAGCCAATAAAATAGGCCAGCCATTCCTCCGGGCTCAATTGTTTATCCCGATCAATCTCTACAAACTCGGGCAGCAGCTCTTCGATATGGGCAATCTCATCCATGCCGGCAGTCAAAATATTCTCCAGTCCGACGGCATAAGGCACATGACCCGCGCTGTACATCTCGAGTTCCATAGCTGTTGTCAGAGCCTCACCTGCGTCTTCCGGAGACAGGTAAGAATAGAGCTTGAGGAAATCGAATCCAAGATCGTGGTTCATCCTAACGAGACCCTGGGGATCACCTAATGGGCTGACGAAAAGAATTTTTCCGGAAGCATAAATCGTGGGGCCTACCCGTGTCCCGGCCTGAATTTGCTCTCGCCATTCGAGTGCGTATGTTAAAACTTCCCCCGATGGACCGAAATCCCTGATAGTAGTTACCCCATTGGCAAGGAAGAGAATCAACGGTGAAACCGGCCAAGCCTCACTCTCCCAATCCTGGCGGGTGTGCATATGCATGTCCGCTAGCCCGGGCATCAGGTAAGCTCCCTCGCCGTCAATAATCGTGGCCTTATCTGGAATAATCACACTTCTCCCAGAACCAACGGCCATGATCCGATCCCCTTCAATGAGTACAGTTTGATCTTTTATTATGCTCTCACTGGTCATGGGAACCACATTGACGTGGATGAAAGCCGTATACCCCTGATCTGAAATCTGCTGTGGATCGTGCTGCTCTTCCCTCAAACAACCTGATAGAATGGCTCCGAGCAGAAACAACCCCGCAATTACCCAAATGATCCTTTTCATAGCTCCCGATTCTCCTTTTCTTTCACCAGGTCATCTTTCAGAGGTTACCCAATGGTTCAAAATAATAACTCAAGCATCCTTGATTCTTCTAAGCTTGCAGGCCACTCAATTTCGGACTTCACCCATTCTCTTCTTGTAGATAAATGACACACCGTCACGATCCTGAACCGAGTCCTCACCAACTTTTTCGAATCCGCATTTCTGCTCATAAAAGTAGTGGTTCTTCACCGCCCAATCCGGGGTTCCCAATTCCCAATTCAGCGTATCTGGGTAGGCTGCTTCTATGAACTTCCAGGTTTGGGTTCCGACTCCTTGATCTTGGAAGTCTGGATCGATAAAGATTGTACCCAATTGATTGTTTTGGCTCTTGAAGATCCAAACTATGAATCCCCCTATTACCTGCCCGTCCAATAATATTTTGCAGCCGCGACTCTCGTCGAAGGAGAACAGCCACTTTCGGAAGAACTCGCCATCATCGTAACCTTCTGGTCCTCCTCTCTCCTCGCCGAGATGGACCTGAGCATCATGATCAAAAGCTCGCTGCATTGCGCGGGTTAAAGAAGGAATATCTGCTTCCTGGATTTCTTCAAACTGAATATTCATAAATTTTTATTACACCTCTAAATTTGCTTGAGTTGTTTTTCTCCCTCTGAGATCATATTCAGTCTCTTCCGCTATACGTTTAACCAGCAGCAATGGCAGTCCCAAATCGCGTATCTTGCCCAGAAGGCCGTGCAAAGCAGCTTGATCGGCAACCAATCCGGTTAAAGATGTTTCTTGGTTTCCCAACGGTGTGATTGTGAAACCGTCGAACCAGTCTGACCATTTCCTGTCGAGATTCACTTCTACCCGGATTTGATAGACAGCTGGTTTGTTTAGATTGCGCCCATCGGTCATAAAGTGATACTCCCTGGATAAGAATGCAGCTGTTGTGAACAACGTCATTAGTGACTAAATAATAGTCGCTAACCGGGTTAATTGTCTTCACCCAAGGTGGGTGAATGGGATAGGTGAATTTACAATCCTGCTAAGCTGCCGGGGATGTTAATTCAAGAGACAAAAAAATCCTCCTCGCATCAGGCGAAGGAGGACGATGATGAAGATAAAGAAGAACTAGAGCAATTCGAGCTCCTCAGCCCGCAGAATTGCCTCCCTTCGGTTGTGGACATTCAGTTTGCCGTAAATACGCTTGATATGTGAGCGAACGGTGTTTTTGGATATGATGAGCTCGCTGGCAATTTCGGTGCTTGAAAGGTGAGTAGTCAAGAATCTTAGCACCTCAAGCTCACGCTTGGAGAGAGGCTCAACTAGAGAATGTGAGGAAGTTATTTTCAATTGACTTTGTTTGTCTGCTGCCTCTTCTTCCAAGGCTGCCAGCAACTTCCCGGCATAGCCCACCGCAATTCCCTTCGCAACTGCCTGCCGCAGCATTTTTCCCATGGGTATTCCCTCATCTATGAAGGTGCGCACATAACCTCCCGGTTCGGCTCGCGTCAGGGCTCGGGCTAATGTGGTTAATGCTTCTTCATGATCGCTGGCTGACTGGTGCGCCAGTGCTTGCAGGATCAGGATCTTGATCTCTTTATGAATCCATCCTGCCTTTTTTGCTGCGACCAAGAGTCGGGCTAATAACTCCAGCGCTTCCTCAATGAAAGTTCCCGATGGCTGCTGCCGGCCCTGGGCAACCAGCACCCGCGCCAGATTAATATGTTCCAAGTCGTGATGATAACTCAAATCGCCGTCCACCTTCAAGCCGCTCGTCTGCACCCAATTAACTGCTGCTTCCAGATTCCCTTCAGACAGCCACAACCGCAGGCGGCATTCATCCAACCAGCAGACAATAAAATGGTCAACCTCCACTCTTCCTACGAGACGTTCTACTTTTTGGAGGGTATTCCGTGCATCCCCCAAATTTCCCCCCGCCAATTGAAGGCGCGACAGGGCGACATAACCATCGGCTAAGAAATCAGCTTGCCCCCACTTTGCGCAGGCATCGACACCCTTAATCAGGTCACAGCTCGCAGACTCCAAGTCATTCCATTCTCTTGACAAATCACCCAGTTTCACCAAGGGGAATCCGGCAATAGGCAATTGCTCTCCATCAGGGTTAACTGCCAGTTCAAGTGCCTCGTGATAGGTTCCAAAAGCTACCTGGAGTAGAGCTTGCTTTGCCTGCTCCATTCCCAGGTAAGTGACAGCCGATACACATATGATTTGATGGCTGCATTTCTGGGCAATCTCACTGGCCTCAGCATAGGCTCGCCGAGCAGCCATGACGTCGCCCTGACTCCCATGTGCCGCCCCCAGGACAACACCGACCAGACTCCGCATGTAATCTCTTCCTGGCAGGAGTTCAACAGCCTGTTGAGCCATTTCCAAGGCGAGCGTAATCTTTCCACTGGTCAGGGCATTATGAGCCTTGATAGCGGCAATGTATCCAGCTATGTGCTGCCTTTCGGATTCCGTTGGAATTGGGACTTTTGCGGATCGTTTCTCCCCCTCGGAAGGCATGGAAATGCTCTCAAGGGCTTGCTCAGCGTTCTGCAGGCATTCTTCTACTCCTTCCCTCATACCAATCCAATAGCACATCCAGGCCTGATAGATACACAGCCAGGGCCGTGCTCGAACCAACTCACCCGGCAATTCCTCAAGCCATCTGTATACAACAGGGTGTTTGCCATGGATAATCATCTGCATGGCATTTTGCTCAACCAGACGCGCGGCTCGCTTATAATCTTCACCAGCATTGGCATGAACCACAGCTTCTTCGATAAGTTCTATATTTTCAAACCACTCGCTTGCCCGGCGATGCAAGGCGGGTACCAGGTCAGGCTGGGTGTGCTTTATACGGCCCCGCAGCAAATCGGCGAAGAGGTGGTGATATCGATACCAACGTCGTTCGTCATCCAGGTGAACCAGGAACATATTGGTCTGTTCGAGTTGAGCCAGAATTTGATGACTGTCATCCCTGCCCGTTACAGAATTGCACAACGGAGCGGTCATCCGCTCAAGGATGGAAGTCAGAAGCAAGAATTCCTGGATATCGCTGGATTGCTGATCGAGAACCTCCTCGACCAGGTAATCCAAAACGAAACGATGGCTGCCTCTGAAGGACTTGATGAACCCCGACACATCTTTTCGTCCCTTCATTGAGATTGCGGCCATTTGCAATCCCGCGATCCAGCCTTCAGTCCGATTCTCCAGAGTTGCTATATCTTCAGACGAGAGGGAAAACCCTAAAACATTATCCAGGAATGTCGCTGTTTCCTGGGTTGTAAAGCGCAGTTCATCGGCGCGGATTTCACTCAACTCTCCACCCCCTCGCAACCGGGCCAGAGGCCAGGGGGGGTCTGCGCGGCTGGAGATAACCATATGCATCTGGGGCGGCTGATCATCCAGAATCAATTCGATCAATTTATGAACTTGTTTATCAATAATCACATGATAGTCATCAAACACCAGAGTAAAGGGTTCCGGAGTGTTTGCAATTTCGTTGATCAACCCGGATAACAAGATATCGGAGGGGGAAATTTGAGGCGAGTTGAGCAAAGGTTGGGCTGATTTACCAATGTTCCTATTAATTTTTTGAAGCCCAGTGAGCAAGTATGCTAAAAAGCGATGTAAATCATTGTCGTTTTTATCTAGAGATACCCAGGCTACTGGGCGCTTACTTTGTGCGATCCAAGCGCTCAAAAATGTTGTTTTCCCAAATCCCGCTGGAGCAGAGACCAGGGTTAACTTTAAATCCGTTCCATCATTTAACTGTTTAATCAAACGTTGGCGTGGAACCCAGGCAGATCGTGGAGGGGGAATATAGAGTTTGGTTTCCAGGAGTGGGTTGATCACCGGTGTACTCAACCAAGTGTAAATGATAGGTGGAAAATGATATTATCCGCTTATCATTATACGACATACGACAATCAAATCAGCGTACCATTTTCCCCTGGTAACATAACCAGCTGGGATAAGTTAAAAAGCAGGAAGCGTAATCCTTTGAGGATTACGCTTCCCATTTAATATTAAGGATTCACTACCCGACCCATAAACAAAACGGTGCCGGTATCATGCTCCCGGATCAGGAACAAAAACGGGCGGTCCACGGTTAGTTCTAGGGGAGACTCGGGCATGGAAGTCAGGCTCATCTCCACTGCAGTCGCGGCTGCAGCCTCTGTGCCTTCCTCATCCACGCTGACAAACGCTTTATGAAATACATCAGATATAAACAGGTCTTTTGCGCCTGTCATCCCAGAAAAATCCGCGGCATCGCTGAGCGCGGTCGGCATACCCATTGTTGCCAAAGTACTCGCCAGGCTGATTTCAGTCTCAAACTCAAACTTGGGAAACGTCAGCTCCAGCGGAGAATAGTTTAAACTATCCACTATATGGTTGAGTTCCTCAATGGAAAACAGGGCTTCATATTCCTCAAACTTTCCCTGATCCGGAACCACTACCAGCATGGAAACCTGGTTGCCAATGTAGGGCAATTCCACAACCTGGTAACCATCCTCCTTCAGATACCGGAAGGATGCGTCCTGCCCGGTCTTCATCATCTGGGTTAAAATTTCCTCCCCCTCCAACCCATAAAATATGCCTTCTTCCGTCAGATTTTCATTAAATGGCTTTAACCAGGTGGCTTTAAAATAGATCGCATTACTCAATACCAGCCTGGTATCAGAGTCAATACCTCCCTGGGGAATCAAATCCTGGATTTTTCCCTTTGTTTCATCACTTACCCACTCGTTGATCGCCAGTCGTGATTCCTCCGGTTGGGAAACATAATCCAGCAGACTTAATCCGGCGCCGTAATTTTCAGCCAGTAAATCCAGAAAATCATCCTCAAAATGAAAATCTTGCTGTCCCCAGATTGCATTGGCGATGTTTAACTGAAAGGGATCTCCTTGATCTTGCGGAACTTCGAGTTCAGCCAGGGAATCAAATTTTTGATCAAGGGCATTAAATGCAGGGTGCAGGTTTTCCTGGTCAAGTAGAAAACGCAAGGTGGCAGCCATTTCCTCGGCTGTACTCCCCTCTGCCCCAGCGTAGGTCATCGCCAGTGCAGAAGAGATACTGTAGGGGGAATAAAACAAGTTTCCTGGTTGAGATTGAAGTTGCTGGTAAATATCGAAGGCAAACTGGGTATTTCCGTCAGCCAATCTCTCCAGATTACTCCTTGATACATCTCCTATCTCAGCTCGCGGATGATTGGATTCCAAAGCCTGGGGTTTTGAAGCTCCAGGTGAAACCTGGCCAGGTATGGCACATCCAGCTAAAACCATGATTAACCCTGCGGCCAGCAGTTGATAAAAGTTTAGGTGTTGGATTTTCTTCAATAACATGAGATTCTCCCTCAAACTGATTGACTCTATTTATTTCTATACTTAAGACGAAAAACCCGGAGATTATGTTCCCTGAAATAAAAAACTGTCCGGAATACTAACCACGGCAGCTCTATCTCCCCCTTTATTTACTGGTATAAATACAACAAAAAACCCAACCAACAAGAGTTCTTTCATTTTCCGAAATAACCTTATTGGTTGGGCAAACCGGGGGGCAATCTATCTTTTACTCAACCCGCAGCCGGTTTTCTTTGTCGTTTGCCAGACAGGACCATCAGTTAGTCTTGTACTGCACAATCCCCAGTGCCTACATTCATAGCAGTACCAAACCCACGTGAGGCCATCCACTCAGCTTGTTCCTCGGTGAGCAAACCCAAATCAACAGCTTGAGTCAAGGCATCGATTCGAACCTGGATCATAATCTCTCGGAATGAACCAGGGTCATAGCCCAGGCTGATGGCGATGTCATAGACGGACTCACCAGCGGCTAAACGGTCAGCCATTTCTGTGGGGGTGATATCCAATGCAATTGCCAGATTCTCGTGGATTATGTCATCCAGTAAACCATCCATGGCAATGTTTTGCTCGACGGAAAGGTTTTGTTTGACGGGCACACCAGTTCCAGTACCAATTTCTCCCTGGTGGTTGTTGCCTTTGAGTCCTAGTTTTTCAGCGTCACCGTTTCCGGGTCCACCCTGGAAGGATTCTGCTGCCATTGCCGGGCTGGCAAAACTGAGTGCCAGAACCGAAATAGCCAGTACAGATAAAACGAACATAGTTTTCTTCATGATATATTCTCCTTATTGTGTAATAGATAGTACTGATCAGCAGTATAAATGCCGATTATTCAGGAGGTATTAAGAGAATATGAGAGTATTATGAAGGCTTAAACGGAAAGAGACTTTGAATAGGATTTCCCGACAAATCCAGGTCCTTTTATGTTTTTTTATTGCAAAGCCGGGGAGGTTTTAGAAAGGTCAGGCAGGTAATAAGGATAAGCTTGTGAAGCACCCTTGAGGTCGCGATAACCAATCGGTCTCGAATCCAGCAATCGCCAGATTTGAGGCAAAATAATGAAAAAGTTCACTATGGTGTCAAGGAGTAATTCGAATTAAATTCCCGGGAACGCTATTATTCTATGAAACTCACAACAGTAACCCCATCGCCCCCTTCATTCTCTTTTCCAGGATCATAAGCTGTGATTTGGGGATGGTTTCCCAAAACCTGGCGGACTGCGCTGCGCAGCCGTCCTTTCCCCATCCCATGAATTATTCTAACCCAGGGCAGTCCCGCTAAAAACGCTCTATCCAGGTAATACCCCAGATTTTCCAGGGC
Source organism: Anaerolineales bacterium (assembly GCA_021108255.1). Classification (GTDB taxonomy): domain Bacteria; phylum Chloroflexota; class Anaerolineae; order Anaerolineales; family UBA11858; genus B10-G9. Next base: position 12,664 of record JAIORG010000054.1, read on the forward strand.
TTCATCTACTGTCTGCCCCCGCAAATCAAGCTCAATTCCAGGCGAGGGGGTGTCTTTGGGTGTCCGGACTGTGGATTGAGGCTCTATCTCCGGTTCAGTACCCTCCTGATCAAGCGTGTGTTCCAAATCAGCCTTTTGAGTTCGGACCCGGATAATTCCAACCTGCAGTTCTACGTCCTCTCCGTCAACAGAAAGCACTACCCCTTTTTTTCCCAGAGACCGGATATAAATCCGATCCCCGTCCTGAATTGGACCCAGCGGTCCAGGGATAGCTGCCGCCCGTTTTCTGCGGGGCAGAGGTTGAGAGAGTTCTGCCTCTAGCAGATCGGTTTCTTCACTCAGTATCTCAATTTTCTCTCCCGGATCCTCTTCCTTTTCCAGTTCCGACCTGATCTCATTGATTTCCTTCTGTAAAACCTGAAGGGAATCCCTCGCTTCATTGCGGGCTTTTTCAAGGGCATCCTCCCTCTCATCTTCGATCTCTACCAGGCGGGCAGCAAGCTGCACCCGCAGGCCTTCCGCTTCTTCCTGAGCCCTGTCTGCTGCTTGCCTGGATTCTTCCGCTAACTCCCGTTGGCGATGGATATCATCCAGCAAGTCATCCGCTATCAGGTCCGCGGGATCCAATGTCCCCCGGGCCGTATTGATAATCTCCTCAGGAAGTCCCAGACGACTGGCAATTGCCAGGGCATTGGAACGGCCGGGAAGTCCAACAGTCAGATGATAGGTGGGACGCAAACTTTTTAGATCAAATTCAACTGACGCGTTAATTACACCTGGAGTGGAGTGGGCATAAACTTTTAAATCCGGATGATGAGTGGTAACCAGGGTAGTGATGCCCCTCTCCAGCAAAGTGGACATCAGGGACCGGGCCAAAGCTGCACCTTCCTGGGGATCTGTCCCTGCCCCCAATTCATCCAGGATAACCAGGGATCTCCGGTCAACATTTTCCAAAATACTAATTATATTGGTGATATGACCCGAAAAGGTTGACAGGGACTGTTCAATAGACTGTTCATCCCCAATATCTGCATAAACATTCGAGAACAAGCTCAACTCCGAAGCTGCTGATGCCGGAATATGCAGCCCGGTTTGTGCCATTAAAACCAGCAAACCGACTGTCTTCAGGGTTACTGTTTTCCCCCCTGTATTTGGACCGGTAATAATTAACGCATACGTTTCGGAGTCCAGGGCAATATCAATCGGCACAACATCGGAGGGATCCAACAAGGGATGTCTCGCTCCAAAAAGGCGGAGAATTACACCAGGGTGTCCTTCTTTAATTTTCTTGGGGAAAGGATGGATAGTGGGTTGGAAGGCTTTAATCACAGCAGCATATCTTCCCCGGGCAAAAGCCAGGTCCAGGGTTGTCAGGGTTTCTACCAACTCCCGTAAGATTTCCGCCTGTTCACCTACTTTGAGAGTGAGGTCCAACAAAATCCTTCGCACTTCATCCCGCTCATCCAGCTCTAATTTCCGGTAGCTGTTATTGGTCTCAACCATGGCTTGCGGTTCAACATAAATCGTTGCCCCAGAAGTGGATTGATCATGCACGATTCCGGGCACATGCGATCTGGCTTCCGCTTTTAACGGCAGCACATAACGGCCGTTCCGCTGGGTGATGATAGCTTCCTGCAGGTGCTTAGCAACCTCCGGTTTCTTAAGAATCTGGTTCATTCGTTTTTTAAGCCGAGTTTGCTGCACCTTTAAATCCCGCCGGATTTGACCCAGTTTTTGAGAGGCTGTATCCAGCACCTCTTCCTGATCAGAAATTACCTTGGAAATCAAACTCACCAGGCCTATAGAATCGGGCAGCTGCCCGGAAAGACCTTCCAGTTTAGGATAGACCCCGGTTTCTTTGCTCATTAACCGCTGCAGGTTTCTGGCAGCAATCAAGGTACCCTTTACCTGAAGCAAGCGAGAGGGTTCCAGGATAATGCCCCGAACGGCATCCTCAACAATCGGACGCAGATCTCTCGCCCCTCCAACCGAAGTGCCGGGATGCAGGGTAATCAGGGCCAGCGCTTCGGCAGTCTCCTCCTGAAGAGCCCGGACCTGATCAAGATCGGTTAGCGGCCGCAATTGGACAGCTCTTTCCCGGGCAGGATTAAAATGACACTGATCTGCCAACGCAGCCAATATCGTGTGATATTCTAATGTTGAGAGCGTCTTTTTATCCATCGGTGTCAGTTTACCATATTCGGAAAACAGTCGGTGCTGTTTTTCGAACATGGAGTTTGTAGTAAGCAGTGAGTAATTGGTAAATCCTGGATCAATTTACCAATTACTGATTACGACAAACTGTCAATTTGTAGTAATCATTCGAGTATAATCCATCCATATTTTGAATAAAGGAAACATCACCCTGAATTATGTCCCGTCCAGTTTGGTTTGTAAATTTTCTTAAATATATCTACCCAACCCGCCGGGTTCTGGCAAAAATGACCAGAATCCCCCTGGTGGGAGAGATTGTCGACCATATCTTCTTTCGCGGGGATGAGGTGTTTTTTTTACCGTTGGATCAAACTATCCAGGTGAATGCCCCCCTTGATTCGCCAGAAAGCGTCATCATTCCTTCCCAGATAGTGGAACATTACATTAACCAGGCCAACCACCATTGGATTATGGATTTTTGCATCTGCCGGGAAGGGGATGACTGCCAGGATTACCCGCAAGAATTGGGATGTATATTTCTGGGCGAGCCGGTTTTACAAATCAACTCCAAATTAGGCAAACTGGTCAGCAAAGAGCAAGCTCTTGATCATGCCCGGCGCTGCCGGGATGCGGGGTTGGTCCATTCCATCGGGCGCAACCGCCTGGATTCTATCTGGTTGGGAGTAAGGCCCGGTGAAGAACTAATGACGATCTGCAACTGCTGCCCCTGTTGTTGTTTATGGGGTGTTGTGCCTGACCTCACTCCGAGAATCAGTCAGAAGTTCACTCGCATGCCAGGCGTCCAGGTAGAAGTGACTGAAGACTGCACGGGCTGCAAGATTTGCACAGACGGCACCTGTTTTGTAGACGCAATCATCATGAATAATGGGCGGGCTGAAATTACAGAGGAATGCCGCGGATGCGGACGTTGTGTTGACATCTGTCCGGAAGACGCCATTATCCTGTCTATCGAGGGGGAAGAGACCCTTCAAGAGGCTATCGACCAGCTTTCACAAGTGTTTAATTGATCGAAACCTCGGAGGTTGATACAACCTCCGAGGTCGGATCGACCTCGGGGTCTCCGGTCTCCAAAAGTTATTCTCCAACTTCAAACGAATCTTCCGGCACCCAGGCTGGAGCACAAACCGCCAGAAATTCCAGGTCAATTTTTCCCCGGTTGAATATTTGATGTTTTTCACCGGGTTCGATTAAACAAGCCTGGCCAGGTTGAAGGGAAAATTCCCCCTTATCAATTCTCATCCATCCTTCACCTTTCAGAATGTAATAAGTTTCCTCAGATACTTTGTGGAAATGCAGCACACTGGACTTTCCCGGCGGAATGACAATATGGGCAAAGCTGTGCCTGGTTGTCCCTCCTGCGAGTTCTGATTTTCCAATCATCTCGTAAATAATTTCACCCTGGGGAGTGATGAATTCGTTTGTGATCTCACTTTTATTAATTACTCGCATGTGACCTTCCTTTGCTGGATAAACCTACCCCCAAATGGGGCTACCTGAAAAGTCAGTCTCTTTTTCTCATTTTGTCATTCTGAACCCTTCGACTATGCTCAGGACAGGCTCTGTGAAGGATCCATGATGAGATCAATATTCAAAATATCAAAATTTAGCAATGTCATGAGCTTTGGTTACTTTAGCTCACAATGGATTCCTCGTTTCACTCGGAATGACAAATGAGTAGGGGGATGACTTTTGGGACATAATTCAGGGGATAGGTCTCCGGCTGCTGATTAGCACCAAAATTAATTCTGGGGATTTATACTTCAATCGGTTTTTAAGATGTGCGTGATGACGGTCGCACCGCTGCCGCCGATATTTTGCGCCATGCCGATCTTTGCCCCATCGATTTGGGCCGGACCTGCTTCTCCGCGCAGCTGTAGAACCGTTTCAACAATTTGATACATTCCGGTCGCGCCTACGGGATGCCCCCTGGCTTTTAATCCTCCCATGGTTGTAACCGGGATCTTTCCCCGGGGTGTAATCTCTCCTTCCAGAGCCAAGCGGGGGGCCTGTCCTCTTTCGGCAAAGCCGCAGGCTTCCAGGGACAAGGCAGACATGATCGAAAAAGCATCATGGACTTCAAAGAAATCAATCTCGCCAGGGCTGACGCCTGCCTGAAGAAAAGCTTCCTTTGCTGATTTTTCAGCTGCGGTCAACCACAGGGGGTCATGCCGGTCGTGGACTGCCAGGGCATCCGTCGCAACAGAAGATCCAGCAATCTTTATTGCCCGTTTTCCTTTTCGATTCTTTACCAGGTCGGCGGGAACAACCACAACCGCAGCGGCGCCATCACCGATAGGTGAGGCATCCATTAAATTGATCGGATCGGCGATCATGGCGGCATTTTTATAAATCTCTGCTGTGATTGGTGACTGGAAACGGGCATTAGGATTATTCGCGCCGTTGGCATGTGCATTAATTGAAAACGGGGCGAAATCCTCATGCTTCCAGCCATATTCGTACATATAACGGCGCATAATGAGCGCGTTCAATCCCACAAAAGTTACTCCATGTACCGCTTCCCAATCTGCGCTCGCCGCAGTTGCCAGCGCCGCGGTGGTTTCCGCGGGAGAAGTATCGGTCATTTTTTCAACCCCGACTGCCAGCGCGCTGGACACGATACCTGACGCGACCGCAATCAAGGCAGTTCTTAATGCCAGGGCGCCAGAACCACAGGCTGCCTCGACAGTCATCGCCTCGATTCCCCGCATACCAA
>JAIORG010000097.1 GCA_021108255.1 Anaerolineales bacterium
TTTCTCCATGATGCAAACCATAGATCCCAATTGATCCCATCCCGGGAAGCAACCCAGACCAGTTAGAGAAAAGGATAAAAAAGAAAAATGACCCGATAATCGGAAAAAATAAGGTTGCATTTTCTTTGCCAACTGTAGTCTCTACAAAAGAAAATATTCCCTCATACATCGCGTCTATTGCAACCAGGTAGCGGCTTTCTTTCCCTGTTTCTTCAGCCTTTTTGGCTGCACGATGATAGAAAAATGCAATTGTGATCAGCAGCAAAGATGTAATAATAGCAGTCGGCAGAGTGTTGGGGATACCATTCTCAAATCCCGGGATTGGCAAATGCCAGGGAATTAACTCGGCTGCTAAACTAATTGCAGGAAGTTCCTTTCCCGGCATAATAAAACCGTATCCAACCAGGGCTAATGCAGCAAGACCAATGATAAGTTTGACTAAACAACCACTACCTTTTTTCTTTTCCTGTTCCATACTGATTTATTCTTCCTTTTTCATCTCAGTTAAACGTTTCTTCACAGTTGTATTTACCCAGCGGTAAACAAGAAATCCACCTGCACCAAAACCTGCCGTAGCAAGCAGGATTGTAAATAAAATTATGGTATTAAATTGGCGATCAAGCATTATCCCAAGAGCCACTCCCACAATAACAGGAAAGGCAATTATCAGGCCGGCTTGACCTGCAACAGCCAGGACCCAAACCCTATCCTGCCAATCTGAATTTTGGTTGGTCTCTTCCTGATCACTATTCAATTATCGCTCCTCATGGAAAACCAGCACCTGCTGTATTTTACACATAAGCCAAAAAGCTGTCAACCGAGGATGCTTAGACCGGATTGTTCCCTGACTTCTAAAAATAATAATCAACCACCATGAATAAAATAAATGTTAGTTCTCAAGAATACAACTAATTCCAGAATAATCTATCAGTTAGCAACTATCCCAAGTGACGCCTGGACAAATTGGATAAACGGCTGGGCAAATATGCCCATTAGCAAAGTGAATGCACAGGTCAAAACAATCACAGAAGAAAGGGATCTCGTCAGCTGGATTTTTTCTCGAGCAGGTTCATCAAGAGGTTGGAAGAACATATAGCGAATTACGTTCAAGTAATAAAAACCGGCAATCACGCTGTTTATAATGGCAATTACGGCCAGGAAATAATATTCCATATTCATAGCTGCACCGAAGACCATTAACTTACCGACAAATCCGCCTGTACCGGGTATCCCGATCAAAGAAAGCAAAAAGACCACCATGGTACCTGCTAAAAGAGGGGATCTTTTGATCAAACCGGCATAATCTGAAATTTGATTCGACCCAATTTTGTTTTCAACAGCGATTACTACCGCAAACGCTCCCAGGTTGGCTACAAGATAAACAAGCAGGTATATTAAAATACCGCTTAGCCCGTCAAATACATTCCCGGCTTGCCAACCACCCCAAGAAACCAAACCAATCAAGATATATCCCGCCTGAGCAATACCAGAGTAGGCTAACATACGCTTGATATTTTTCTGACTGATGGCAACCAGGTTGCCTAAAGTCATACTCAAAATGGACAAAGCTGATATCAGCGCAACCCAATCAACTTGAAAATCAGGCAATCCAGTCAGCATAACCCTGATCAAGATGGCAAATCCGCCCCCGATCGAGCCAACTGCAAGAAATGCTGTTACCGGGGTCGGTGCCCCTTCATAAGCATCTGGAGACCATTGATGAAATGGCACTGCGACAGTTTTATAACCAAAACCCACCATTAATAACACCAGTGCAGGATAGACAACCCATCTCAGGCTGGAGTCAATCCCAGAGAGATTCTGGGCTATCTGTCCCAAGTTAGTTGAAGCTGTCGTGCCATAAAGCAGTGACATACCATACAGCATCATGGCTGATGCTATCGATCCATAAAGGAAGTATTTAATTGCTGCTTCACTGCCTTTTCCGTCGTTCCTTAGAAATCCAGTCAGGATATAGGAAGAAATACTCAGCAGTTCGAAGGCAATAAAAATCATTATCAGATCTGCTGAGACAGAAAGAAGCGAGATTGAAAAACTTGCCAGGAGTATAAAGCTGTAGTATTCACCCTTAGAGGAGGATCTTTCATCCATATACTCCATTGAAAGCAGAATGATGATACCGGCTACAAGCGCAGCAAATATCTGGAAAAACAGGGCAAATGAATCAATAGCGATCATGCCTCCCAAAACCGTTTGTTCCGTAACCTCCACCCATCCAAAAAGATAGAGGGAAATAGCCAGAGATATTACAGAACCGGCAAGCGCCAGGTAAGGCAGCCACTTTTTCTCATTGGATCCCACCAGATCGATTCCAAACACAAGGACCATGCTCAAAAGGAGAACCAGCTGTGGGAGAAAAAATATTATAATTTGCACGTAAATAGCCTCTCTTTATTTCACGGTTAAAAATTGCCAAACAGAGCCGTTGATACACCGTTTAATAAACGAACAACCAGTGAGGGATATAAACCGATCAGCACCATCAGAATCACCAGAGGCCACATGGTGACCTTTTCAAAAGTCTTCATATCGGTTAGTTCTGCATTATGGGTAACCCGATCCCATTTTTCCTGGTCAAAATCTCCCAGGAATATAAACTGCACAATCTTCCACAATATGTATGCGGCAGTAAAGACAATGCCCAACACACCAATAGCAGCATAGACAGGCATAATCGCGAATGCTCCCCGGAAAACAAAGAATTCACTCCAGAATCCAGCCAACCCGGGTAATCCCAGCGAAGCAAATCCTGTTACCATCACAATCCCATAGTAATAAGGCAGCTTTGAGCCTAATCCGCCATAGTCTTTAATCTGCCTGGTATGGGTCCGGTCATAAATCATGCCAACCAGGAAAAACAACCCGCCGGTAATAATACCGTGAGTGAATAACTGAAGGGAGGCACCATTAAGACCAATAATTGCGCTGGTAACCGCCTCAGGTCCGCCGCCGCCTGGCAGAGCCAGGGAGGCTGCTGCAGCGCTAATACCGAGCGTGACATAACCCATATGGCTCACCGAGGAGTAAGCGATCAGACGCTTTAAGTCCCACTGCGCCATACAGACCAGTGCGCCGTATACGATACTGATTACAGCCAGGATTGGAATGATCGGCACATTATATGAGAAATAAGCAAATGGTTTTGGGAACATAGGCAAAACAATCCGGATCAAACCATAAGCCCCCAGTTTAAGCAGAACTCCAGCCAGGATCACACTGCCGGTTGTCGGCGCTTCTGTGTGGGCATCCGGAAGCCAGGTATGAAAGGGGAAAATGGGTACTTTGATCGCGAAGGCAATAAAGAAAGCCCAGAAGGCAACCGCAGAGAGAACAAAGTTGCCGGCGAAAGGCTGTGCTGCCGCGGCTTCCAAAATATTAAAAGTTCCGGTTTCCAGATAAACAGCAATAATCGCCAACAGCATCGCCATGCTTCCTGCCAATGTATAAAGGAAGAATTTGATAGAAGCATAAATTCGCCGCTCTCCGCCCCAGACACCGATCAGCAGATACATGGGGACCAAACCGATTTCCCAGAATACATAAAAGAAAATGAAATCCAGGGAAACAAACACTCCGGACATGCCAACTTGCAAGATCAGGAACAAAAAGTAAAATTCCTTTACCCGGTTTTTAATGGTGTATATCGCATAGTAATAACAGAGGGTGGATAAAAGAGTGGTCAATACCAACATGATCGCGCTGAGTCCATCCACTCCCATCCGGTAATAAACATCGATGGCAGGGATCCAGGAATATTCTTCCATGAAATGCATTTTCCCCGGATCAGCCTGAACCACAATATAGATATAAATTGCCAGAGCCAGCGGTATCAAGCTGAGAATAGTGGTTGCCCATCGAATCCAATTCTCTTTCGATTTTGGAATGATCAGGACAATCAGGGCAAGCAAGAGAGGGGTAAAAGTAATTGCACTTAAAACTGGAAAATTCATCATTATTCTCCTCGTAACTCAATTTGGCCTAATAGACCAGGTAAATGCCAATAATAGCAAGCATGGATATTAATGCAATCAGCAAGTAGTTCTGGACTTTACCAGTTTGAATTGGACTCAGGACTTTTTCTCCAACCCAGCCAGTCATATCAGCTATGCCGTTGACCAGCCCATCAACCACTTTATTATCTGTAACCCCGCTCAGGTCTGCGAGCGTGATCCCAGATAATCCTGTTAAGTTCACCAGTCCATCAACTACTTTTTCATCGAACTGGTTTAGTAAATCGGATATACCCCGGCTGACCCGGGCAATCAGATTGATAAAAGGATCAACTACCCATTTGTAATCAAAGTTGTAGAAAATTTCAGCCAGTTTGATTGAACCCTGAATGAAGATTACCTGATAGAGTTCATCAAAGTAAAATTTATTTCGCATGGCTTCATACAGCCAGCCCAGGCGGATTTTCTTCATCCCCTGCTCCAGCGGATCCATCTCGCCCTGGAGCAGTGGCTTCCGACCATAGACCAACCAGCCGATACCCAGACCACCTATTGCTAAAGAACCGGAGAGCAGCATAATTGGAATGCTGAGAGGTGTTGCTGCATATTCATGTCCGATAAAATTATGCAGCCAGTTATTTCCCTGGCCGACAATTTCCTCTGGAATACCTACAAATCCTAAAGTTAGGGCAAAAAATGCCAGCAAGATCAAAGGTACCGTCATGGTATTGGGGGTTTCATGGGCATGTTCAGCATGATGACCACGGGGTTTTCCAAGGAAAGTCAGTGAAATCTGCCGTGCGGTATAAAACGCAGTGATGAAGGCTGCAATTGTAAGCAGCAGCCAAACGAAGAAAGGCCAGGAAATAACACCTTGGTGCAAAAATTCATGCCAGGCATGGGCCAGTATTTCATCTTTGCTCCAGAATCCAGCGGTAATGAGTGGGAATCCAGATAAAGCTAAACCACCGGCAAGAAACGTCCAGAATGTCCGCGGCATTTTGTCTTTTAAGCCGCCCATTTCCATCATGTCCTGTTCATGGTGACAGCCAATAATCACAGAGCCTGACCCCATGAAGAGCAGCGCTTTAAAGAAAGCGTGGGTAATCAGGTGAAATGTTCCCGCCACGTAAGCTCCGATGCCCAGCGCGGCAATCATATATCCCAGTTGGCTGATGGTTGAAAATGCCAGCACACCCTTAATATCTTTTTGTGCAACGGCAATCAAGGAAGAAAAGATGGCTGTAAAAGCCCCTATAAACGCGATTAATCCCATAGCCGGATTGGTGTGATCCAACTCTACAACCACATTCAGCAGGGGGAAAATCCTGGCGACCAGAAAAACACCAGCAGAAACCATTGTCGCGGCATGAATTAGGGCACTAACAGGCGTAGGGCCTTCCATGGCATCCGGCAGCCAAACATGTAGAGGGAATTGAGCTGATTTCCCCACAGCGCCTCCAAACATCAAGGCGGCGATCGCTGAAGCAGCGGACCATCCACCAAAAATAGGCAGTGCTGGAGTGGAAGCCAGTTGTTTTAAGAATTCATGATTGAACAATGTATCCGCATAACTTAATGACCCAGCTTGCGAATACAAGTAGAGAATCCCTAGCATTAAGAACAAATCACCCACTTTCGTAACCAGGAAAGCTTTCAAGCCTGCCTGGCGGGGAGTGATTTTGTTCGGATCTTTGTAGTTCTTTTGGAACCAGAAACCAATCAACAGGTAAGAACACAAACCCATGATTTCCCAGGAGATAAAGAGGGTCAGCAGGTTTTCTGAAATTACCAATCCCAGCATGCCGGTGGCAAATAAAGCAATATAGGCAAAAAAGCGAGAATAATGGGGATCCACCTCATCGGTTCCATACCCCATGTATCCAACCGAATAAATAAAGATCATCAAGCAGACAAAGGGAACCATAAAAAGGGTCACTGCCATTAATGGATCGACCCAGATGCCAATATCAAATGTTGATGTTCCAGTAGGGAACCAGGGGATTGTAATACGGAAGGGATGTTCACCAAGGTGCGGTGTTGTGATTGCGCTGAACACCACTCCCCAGCCCAGCAGCCAGGACAAAACCATTGACCCAATGCTTATACTGTGACTGAGTTTATTATTCTTCTGAGTGAATAGAATAATAATGATAAAGGCCAGGAAAGGAAATACCGGCACTAACCAGGTTAAACTGAAGAAAAATTCTTGCATTGGTTTCCTTTATTCTTTCAGTAAATCAATCTCTTCAATAACGATTGTGTCACGGTTTCTATAAATCGCTATTACCAAAGCCAATCCAACCGCAACTTCTGCAGCAGCTACAGTGAAAACAAAGATAGCAAATACCTGACCGGTCATTCGCACCGGATCCAGATAACGCCAGAAAGCAATCAAATTAATGTTTACTGCGTTGAGCATCAACTCGATGCCCATCAGGATCCCTATCGCATTGCGTCGGGATAATACACCGTACAACCCGATAGAAAATAAACCTGCAGCAACAAGTAAGTACCAATTAATTGGAATAGTCATGCCGCACTCCTTAACCCAGCCAGATGGCTGTTTACTCTCTCTCCCGGCCGATAATAATTGAACCTACCAGCGCAGCCAGCAGCAATACAGAAGCAACCTCAAAAGGAATTACATAAGTACTTAGCAATTCCTGCCCCAGGATAGTGATGGTATCTTCAGGAACAATCTGCGTCACCACAGGCCAGTTTACACTGTACACAATCCAGCCCAGGACCAAGAATAAACCCGCCGCCCCCATGGCTGCCCAGATCCATTGTGCGTTTCGCTGGATTAAATCATCACTGCCTATTCTCCGGGTAAGCATGATTGCAAAAACAATCAAAATCGCAATTGCGCCAATATAAATCAACACCTGTACCACTGCAATAAAAGGCGCTTCCAGGAGAACATATAAACTGGCAACTCCTGCAAAAGCCAGGACGAGGTAAAAAGCGCTGTGCAGGATATTTTTATTGGTCACAACAGCCAGTGCCGCCCCCAGAGTAATCAAAGCGGATAAACCAAAAATAATTATTGGCACCATAATTTTTTCCTTTCCATCCGGGAAACTATATTTACAAACTCCCGGAAATTATTCATATCTAAGGCATACACCCCTAGATTAGGCGTCTTGTCCGATTATTTAGAGTCCACACCCGGAGGTACGGCAACCGGACGGGGAGGAAACTCTTCCCTTTCAACAGCCTGATCATTCTTTTCAGCAATTGCCAAAGCTGCCCAGAGGATAAACATATTCATCCCAAACATAACCAGAACATAGATCCAGCGGGCAAGGGTAAATTCCATCATCACCCGATCAGCGATCGCAACTGCAACTAAATTAACAAATGAAACCGGGATCAGGAATCGCCAGTTTAGGTCTAGCATTTCATCGATGCGGATTCTGGGAAGGGAGAGTCTGATCCAGGAAATCACCAGGTAAATAAACAACGATTTACCATAGAAATAAATTACTCCCAGGATCGGCCAACGAACAGCCATGGGACCTGTCCAACCACCCAGGAAAAAGATAGTGATCAACGCCCCAACAGTGAATTGATGCAGGAATTCCGCAACATAAAACATGCCGAATTTCATCCCGGAGTATTCAGTATGGTATCCGGCAACAAGCTCTGATTCCGCTTCCAGCAAATCAAACGGCGCTTTGCCGATTTCTGCCATGGATGAAATAGAAAAAATCAATGCAGCCAGGGGCGCCACAAAAATAAACCAGGGCTCCTGGGCTTCAACGATTACTGAAAGTTTCATGGAATGAGAGAGCAAAACCGGTACCAGGAGAGCTATCACCATCGGGATTTCATAAGAAATCAACATCGCCACCGATCTGGATGCTCCAAGCAAAGCATACTTGTTGTTGGAGGACCAGCCCGCCATCAGTATCGCCAGGATGCCAAACGCTCCCACTGCTACAATGTACAGCACGCCGACATGAATATCTGCCCCGATGACGTTCACCGCAAAAGGAAACACAGCCCAGATAGCAAGCACTGAAGCCATGGCCAGGACTGGCGCTATATTATATAACCCTTTTTCAGCACCAGCAGGAGTGACATATTCTTTAGTAAAAATTTTAATCATATCTGCGAAGGATTGGAAAATTCCGTAAGGTCCAGCTCGATTGGGACCAAATCGGTCTTGAAGACGGCCGGCAAGTTTCCTCTCAACCCAGATTAGAACAATAACAATCGCAAAACATACCATTACAACCAGCACACTTCCCAGCGCTTGAAGAATAAAACCCGTTAAACCAGCTGATGCTCCCCAGCCTAGTAAAAGGTTTTTGATCCAATTTTCTATCAAATTAATCAAATCGGCCATGAAAATCTCCTGCAGGGTTCTATGGTTTGTCTACGACCAGGCCAGAGCCCCTTTTCTCATTGCATAAATCAGACCGGCAAAAAGAATAGCGATAAAGATTACACCTTCAACAACAGCAAATATTGGAAGTTCTCCCAGCGCTACCGCCCAGGGAAAAAGAAATATCACTTCAATATCAAAAATAAGAAAGATCAGAGCGTAGATATAGTATTGGGATTTAAACTGGATCCGGACATTCCCCTTAGATTCGATGCCGCATTCATACACTTCTTCTTTACGGGCACTTGGTTTTTTGGGAGCAATTAATACTGGAAGTAAAACCGCAACAAGAGGGACAACTACCGCAACAACCAGAAAAATTCCAATGTAAAGCCAGTAATTAAGCATACCTGCTCCTCTATCTCAAGAAGTCAATCCAATCAACAAACAAACAACGTTCCAACTGCAAATTTTACCATAGATATCGACCGAATAAATCATCCAATTTTAAGTCCAAAAGTGGTTTGTCTTATAGTGCCGATTTCATTTCGTTTATTTAACAACAATGAGCTATAAATCAACTCATGATGGTTGAATTATTCTTACCAACCAATAACTGAGATACGTGAATTCTGATCTGTTTTTATCTTCTCGAACATTTAAATGAGATTAAATATCATACAGATATTTATCAGCAAATAAAGCAGGAGTTCCTCCGGTATGCCAGAATAATACCCGCTCATTTTTACTAAAATATCCCGCCCGGATCAGATGGACAAGTCCAGCCCCTGCCCTTCCTGTGTAGACTGGATCAAGCAGGATACCTTCCGTTTTAGCAAATAGGTGTATCGCTTCCCGATCCTGATCGTTTAATATCCCATACCCCCCACCGACAAAATCGTCATTGATCAAAATTTGATCTGGATTAATATCCTTCTTATCCCCATAAAGATTACTAACTTCAGAGGCCAATCGGAAGACTCTATCTTTGAGTACCCTTTCTGATTCGTCTACGCTGATGCCCAGAATTTTTGTTTGTAAATGATAATTCTGTGCTCCGGCCAGCAAACCAGCCTGGGTTCCGCCTGATGAGGATGCAAAGACAATCCAGTCCGGCATTTCATCAGCTAGCTGCTCTTGTAATTCTTTCATGGCGTTAAAATAAGCGTATGCACCCACTGCGTTTGATCCGCCGTAAGGAATGAGATATGGTTTTTTCCCTCTACTTGCCGCTTCCTTATAAGCTTTATCCAAAACCTGGTCCCGCATATCTTTTCCTGTCCAGATGAGATCAGCTCCCAGCAGCTTATCCAGGAACAGGTTCGCGGTGGCTGTTTCGGGGGCTGGCTCAACAAGGACCAGGGTGCAATCCAAGCCGCACTTTGCTGCTGCAGCGGCAGTTTGCCGGCAGTGATTAGATTGGTCCGCTCCAGCAGTTAAAACCAGGTCGGCTCCCTCAGCCAGTGCCTGCGCCATGAGGTATTCAAGTTTCCTGGTTTTATTTCCCCCAAAAGCCAGGCCAGTTTGATCATCCCGTTTAATTAAAAGATCGGGTCCATCAAGGTTCTTTGTCAAGCGGGATAGACTCTCAATTTTTGTGGGCAAATGAGCGAGCGGTTCTCTTGGCAGCATATTACTTCCTTAATTTAGGTTAACCAATGGTCAACCGGTTTATAAATTCCGGCCTTCTGCAGCGGCACTTTCGGTTTTGCTGTCACCAATCTTGCGCAAAGCATTTAATATGATTGGCAGTAAGCGGGTATACAGCTTGTAAACCAGTGGTTTGACCGGATAATCCCAGGCGCCGATAGTCCTGACCACGCCTCCCCCAAACCCACTTTTGAACCTGTATACGCCCCACATGGAATCCGATTTATCAAATTGATCCGGAGCGCCCCACATATCATAGGCTGTGCAGCCATTTTCTTTGGCCCAGCGCATTCCCTCCCATTGAATTAAATAAGTTGCCATCTTGTCGCTGTGCTCCGGGAGGGACATACCGTGAAGATACCAGGCCTTACCGCCAAATCGGAACATCACCGCTCCCGCCACAGGTTTACCTTCAAATTCAGCAATAATCGATTGGGCTGCGGGGTCAATAACTGGATCCTGGTTTTCCCTCATGAACGCCTGCCAGAGATTTTGGTAATACTCCTCTCCCCTGATCGTGAAACCTCCTCTTAATGAGGTTTCCGCATACATTTTGTATAAATTCCCCAGTTCAGATAGATCACCATAACGGATCGTTATCCCTTTTCGAGATGCCAATCTGATGTTATAGCGTGTTTTAGATTTCATACGGCTTAATATGTCGTCTTCTTCCGGGCGCAGATCGATTAAAAAGGTATTGCGGAATTGAATTTGATCAGGTGAAAATCGCCAACCACCCCTTTTCAACTCATGTGTAATTTCAATTCCCTGCTGATCAGTTTCCTCGTTTTCCTCTCCTGGAACTCCCTTGCCGACGACCAGATCAGGATCGATTTTGATCTGGATAGCTCCCGCTCTTTTAGCAAACTCCTGCAAATCAGTAATAACTCTCTGGCGAAGGTTTTTGTCGGACCAATCACGCAGGATCGGCCCCTTTGGCACATACATGACTGAAATTCCGCGGAAAGCCTTTCTTTCCAGGACCAAAGCAGCAGCGGCCGGGTTTTTTATCTTGATATCACCATCTGTTCTCACGGTCAATTCCAGATCGCCGCCACCCCTATGCCAGACCAGGAAAAACGGCTGCCAGCCATATTGCCCTTTTACCTCAGCCCATTGAGCTGATTGCAGCAAATGAGCCTCAGGGAAGGAGTTTAAGATTTTATTCCAGTTATACTCAGCCATGGAGTTGATTTCTCTTTATTCCAAATTTTGATTGATTCAGCCCCTAATCCGCGACCGCAGCAAGTAAAGCGAGTACAGACCGGGGAAAAACACTTTATCCCAGGGACCGCAAGTTCTCTTCAGTTCGCCGCCAAACCCCCGTTTAAATCGGTAAACTCCCCAAAGACCATCATGTCTCTCCATAAAATGATCTTCCAGGGTACTCTCGCTTTCATCAGGTACACCCCAGAGATCATAGCTCAAGCAGCCCTGGCTTTTAGCCCAGCGCATCGCTTCCCACTGCACAAGATAGGTTGGCATACGATCCCGGTGTTTATTGGAAGAAGCCCCGTAAAAATACCAGCTCCGGTTACCGCGGATAAATACCATTATGCTTGCCAGTGGTTCTCCCTGGAATTCTGCCTGGAATAATTTGCATTCTCCTGTTGAGTCAAAAAGATTGAAAGCTTCCCGGTAATACTCCAGGGTGTGGATTCCGAATTCTGACCGGTCAGAAGTATTCTCCAATAATTTGTAGAATGGCTCAATTTGCTCAAGCTGCCGAACAGATACTTCTTTTTTCTCCGCCAGGCGAATATTGTAGCGGGTCTTTGACTTCATTCTGGCAAGAATCTCCTCTTCTGATTCCTGCAAGCTGATCACAATGGTCCTGGAAGGTTGTATGCTGTGAGAGCTTGTCCTGTACCCAGGAAGAGGATAACTATCGGCGGCCTCTTCCCCTTCCCAGAGATCAGGTTCTATCTTTAAAAATACCGTTCTCTTTTCCCTGCAGAGCCCATTTAATTTTTCCTGGAATTCATCCCAATCTGGAGATCCTTTTAAGATGCCGGAAGTTGATACCGGCCCCCGGGGAATATATCCAATATGAAAACCAAAAGGAAGCTTTTGAAATAATACCTGGGCACCCACTGTACCGGCAATAATCCAGCTGGTATCCCAACCAAATTTAGATTTTAATTCACCCCATGCTGTACTTTGAAGAACGTGCGCATCGGGGCATTTTTCTAAAAATGATTTCCATTCCTGAATGGTGCTGCCTGGCATAAGCTTCCTATTTTCTAAATTCCGGGTAATGAATGGATTTAATTATGGGATGTACTTTCCATCCATGAGACAGTTTTTCTCAATCCTGTTTCCAGATCCATCTGCGTTTTAAATTCCAAAATAGACTCAGCGAGAGCAGGATCTCCGGAGGATCGGTAAATGTCACCTGGCCGTTCCTTCTCAAATTTTGGCTGTACTTCCCTGCTGAATATTGTCGATAAACTTTCCACCAACTGCAGGAGATTGATTTCTGTCCCGGAGCAAATATTTATTACCTGGCCCGGCGACTGGATGGATTCCGCGGCTAATAAATTCGCCCGGACAATATCATCGATAAATACGAAATCCCTGCTCTGCCCCCCATCTCCATAAATGGTAGGGGTCTCTCCTCCCAGAATCTTTTTAATGAATATTGGAATGACTGCAGCATAATCCGATTCGGGGTTTTGTCTGGGTCCATAGACATTAAAGTACCGCAGCGCCACAACATCCAGGTTTAGCAGATTGGAATAAATTTTTGTGTAAATTTCTCCCACTCTTTTTGAAGCCGCGTAAGGAGATAATGGATTCAACTGGGCACTCTCAGTTAAAGGAACTGCGAGGTTATCACCATAGACTGCCGCACTAGAAGCCAAAACAACCCGTTTTACGCCAGATTCCTTTGCAGCTGATAATAATTTAATTGTCCCGTTTACGTTGACCTCAAAACATCCTTCCGGGTCCTCCATAGAAAGAGGTACGGATACAAAAGCTGCCTGGTGATAAATATAATCGATATCCTTGATAGAATTTACCAGGTCTGCTTGTTCGCACAGATCTCCTTTAATCAAATCAATTTCACCCTGGAAATCCTTCAGGTTTTCTTCTTTACCGGTTGAGAAATTATCCAGAACACGGACCTCATCCCCGCGCTCCAACAACCCTTCAACAATATGGGATCCGATAAAACCAGCGCCCCCGGTAACTAAACATTTACTCATCCGTTATTTCCCTTTTAAGCCAAATATGGTTGCCGGCGTCGCCAAGATGATTCTCAAGTCCAATAATATTGTCCGGTTTTTGATGTAATACAAATCATATTCCAGTTTGTTTATGGTCTCTTCAACTGTCTCAGGATAACCATAATTAATTTGAGCCCATCCTGTCACCCCGGGTTTTACCAGCAGTCTTGCCCGATAGAACGGTACATCTTTCTGAAGTTTATCTACTAAACTTGGTCTCTCAGACCTCGGACCTACAAGGCTCATTTCCCCTTTCAGAACGTTAATAAATTGGGGAAATTCATCCAGGTGTGTTTTTCTCAGGAATCGACCAATTTTGGTCACCCTCTGATCATTTTCACTGGCCCACTGTGCTTGCCCATCCGTTTCTGCATTTTTTACCATGGTGCGGAATTTAATGATTTTATATGGTTTGGCGCTCTGCCCCAACCTTTCCTGCCGGTAAAAGATCGGCATTCCATCATCCAAGAAAATCAGGGTAGCTACCAGCGGAAGCAGCAGCAGATAAATACCTACACCGATTAAACCTCCAATAAAATCCATAATTCGTTTACTAACATTATACAAACCACTGACACCTGTATCGTCAACGAATGAGCGCAGAATCCAGTCAGCTTCCAGTATCCTGATTGGCACCTGGTGATTGAGATCTTCATAAGCTACCGGCATTCGGATAATATCAACTCCGAGCTCCTGCGCATCCAGCAGCGCCTGAAACGTTTCTCCATTAATACTTCCACTAATGGCAACGATGATGTCGGATATCCGTTCCGATTGGATAACATCCAGCAGGTCTCTTCCGCTGCCAAGCACCTTGTATCCTTCGATTTCCTGATTAAGTTTCCCGGTATCATCGTCAATGACACCGATCAAAAAATAAGGTTTGGGGTCCAGGGCATTAATAGACTGAAGCAAAATCTTACCGGAAACTCCTCCTCCCATCAGGAGCACCCTGCGTAAAAATTGTTCCGAGGTCAAGATTTTTATATATATAAATCTCCAGAGCAAGGTAAGAACCACTGAGCCAAGGATGAATGCTGCCACTCCGGTTCGAGGCAGGGATTCCGGAGGCGAGGTAAAGTACACACCCAGATAAAGGATCGAACCAATTACAGCGGCTGTACCTACGCTTTGTAAAGTATGATTCCAGCTGCTTGCCTTCCGAACATCATAGATCTCAATTAATAAGAAAAGCCAGGGAAGCGGCAAAAAGAAGAACCATCCCGGTACTCGTTCCAATAGGAACGGGATCGAAAAACCCAGATACTCTGCCTGGCTGCCCCAAATAAATAAAGCAACAGCCAGGGCTAAAACTTCCGCAATTATGTCTCCATACAGCAGCATGACTCTCCGCTCTACAAAGCGGAAACGCCAGCGGTGTTCTTTTTGGGCGTCATATGATGAATTCATAAATTCTATCTCTATTGGTTAATCTTGCTCTTTCCTGAATATTTTATCAAAAAAATAAACTATTAGGCTCCACAAAAAACCAGAACCCCAGGAAAAATGCATCGTTGCAATCGCCAGGGGTACACCTACCCCAAATAAAAAGCTCTTTTTATCTATGCCAGAACTTATTCCCGCAAGAATCAATGTGCTGCCATAGACAACAGTTTCCACTGCCAGGAGCCAGCGGGCAGCGGGAAACCAAATTGAGAAGAAACCCAATACCAGCCAGGAAAGAACAAACAACCCTGAAATCTGCCGCCAGCGGAATGTCTCCGGATACCGCAGCAGCATTCTCAATTTCCAGTACCCATAACGCCAATATTGGTGGGATAGTTCCCTGAATGTCGAACGGGCAATATAATTGGCCTGAATTGCCGGATCCAGCCAGATCTTTCCTCCAGCTTTGCGGATGCGGACATTAAACTCATAGTCTTCATTCGCCAACAGGGTTTCATCATACAGACCAATCTGATCAATTAATTCGGTGTGGAAAGCTCCAAAAGCAACTGTTTCCACTTCTCTCGGTTCAGAGCCAATCCGGTATCTGGCATCTCCGACTCCCAGCGGATGGCCGGCAGCAATGGCAATCGATTGTGAAATCCAGCCTTCGCTGGCAGCCTGGATTGAAATCACTCCCCCGACATTATCACCCAGTCCACTTTCAAGCGCTCTTATACTGCGGGCAATATAGTCGGGATGTGGATTAGAATGAGCATCCAGGCGGACGATATATTCTCCATTCGCAGCCCGAATTGCCTGGTTCAGTCCGGAGGGAATGGTTCTCTTCTGATTATCAACGACTTTGAGTTTTAGATCCGGAAATTCTATTCTGAAATCGGTTATTTTCTCCCTGGTAGCGTCCGTAGACATCCCATCCGAAATAATCACTTCAATTTTATCTCTGGGAAAGGATTGTTCATAAATCGCAATCAGCAGATCAGTAATTGAGTCCTCTTCGTTATAACAGGGAATGATCACAGAAACCGTCATAAAATATCCGACTCCTCTCTATTGATCGCTATTGTGGAATCATCGGGATTAACCACTGGCAATACTACTTCAAAAACCGATCCTACTCCCACCGTGCTTTTAACAAAAATCTCTCCACCGTGAGCCTGAGCTATTTGGTTTGCAATCGCCAACCCCAACCCGGTTCCCGGCTTTCCATCTTTTTTCCTCGATTTATCGATTTTATAAAAACGCTCAAATATCCTGGTGAGATGTTCCTCCTCGATCCCTTCCCCGCTATCGCGGATTTGAATCCGGGCAAACATTTCTTCATGCCAGGCATTGATGTGAACGATTTCTTCCGCTGGTGTGTTCTTAATCGCGTTATCAACCAGATTGGTAAACACCTGAGCCAGCCGATCTTCATCTCCGACACAGGTTGGCATGGGCTCTACATCCAGGGTAAGATGTACCCTGGCTTCTGCGGCTTGCGGTATCAACTGATCCACAACTCCGCTGAGGATTTTATTCAAGTCCAAAGCGAGCCTATCCAGAACAATCGTCCCGGCATCAAACCGGGCCAGATCCAGCAGATCTATCACCAACCGGTACATACGATCAGATTCTGATTTAATGATCCCGGCTGCTTTCTGAAGAGATTTCTCAGAATCAACAGTACCATCCAGGATCGCCTGGGAAAAACCCTGGATTGAAGTTAATGGCGTCTTAAGTTCATGTGATACGTTGGCGACAAAATCTCGCTGGGACTGCTGGGTAGTTTGAACCCGGTTAACCATTTCGTTGTAGGATCCTGCCAGGGTTTTTACCTCATCAGGCCCCTGGATAGAAATTTGCCGGAACTCCCCGGAAGCAACAGCTTCTGATGCCGCCTCTATTTCCTTCAAGGGAGCTGTGATCCAGCTGCCCAGCCAGGCCGCAAATACCATCGCCAGCACAAAGGCTACCAACCCTGCTCTGTAGAATGCCGGTAAAAAATCATCCTTTAAGATTTGTCTGAGTTGAGGGCTCCTTAACAGCTGAATTCCCCCCCGGCGAGGAGCGGCAAGCATCAGGGTATCTCCGTTTGGAGTTAACCAGGAGACATACAGCCAGGTTTTTCCATCCAGGTCATTGATCCTTCCCTGGGTTGGTGGTTTCTGATCGTTAACCGGCCAGAGAATGGAAGGTTCTTCTGATTCTGTATCGTGGAGTAGTTTGTTTTCCTGATCAAACAGCAAAAGCCGAATTGTGAGTGATTCACTGACGCGATTATAATATTCCTGATTTTGTTTTAATGAAAGGCTGCGGTCATTCAGCTGGCGCTGGATAAAAGATAAAGCAATGTCCAATCTCTGGATTGCCTGCCGGTCAATGATCGGATTGCGGATGACGTAAATTAATAGCCCCAATCCCAGGATGCTCAATATTAAGAGAATGATAATGGCATAGGTCAACCAAAGACGAGCTCGGAGCGAATTAAACATGGATCAGGAC
>JAIORG010000058.1 GCA_021108255.1 Anaerolineales bacterium
AATATGGGGTCTTTATTATTAATCGAGCCACCAAACCAGTTGATTTGGGATGTGTTTTTGGTGTAGTTCTGGTGCAACGCTGGTGCAATCGGCATGGAAAGGATGGATTTTGTGCTCTTGATAGACAGCTCTTGGTCAACTCCATCGAGAGGATGGACAGAAATTACCCCCATATACACTGTGTTCAACCCTCTCGCACAATTCGAAGTCAGACGCCTGTCCTGATCCCCGCAGGGGAAGTCGAAGGGCTCTATCCATTGAGCTGCGGGTGCGTGTGCGAAACTATTATTCACCAGGTAAATTTGTCGTCAATTCAAGGCACAAAACATTAACATTTTCGTTTAAGGTGGGATATCTTAATGTGATCTGATTCAGGCGTCTGATTCCTGGTGTAATTGTGGTGCAACTGGGTGCAAATCACTCGGGTTTTTGGTGCAACCGGGGTGCAATTGCCCTTTGTGGTGCAACCAAGTCAGCCGACCAGGATACTGCTGTGGTGATCTCATCCTTTATCGCCGCGGCATTTTCCTGAGCGCTATGAAACATGTGAACGCAAGTGTCCAGCGTGATGTCGGCACTGCTGTATACCAGGCACCGGTAAACAATCAGCAGATCGATCCCGTTGACCAGCATGTGGGTGGCGGCGGTGTGGCGCAGGTCATGGAAGCGCATGTCCGGTAAGCCGGCGAGGGCAAGGATAGCTTTGAATGCCTTCTGGACCTGCTTGGGGCCGTAGGGCGCGCCGCTGTCCTGGGTGAACACCACCTCCCGTCAGGAATACAGAAGAGACACTTCTGGGACGATTATTTTACGAAAAGATCAGTCTTTCTGGGATGATTTTTTAAGTTGGATCATGATCAGGACATATAAAGTGATCAGCAAGATGATTATAGAACCCAGCTGGTGGAGATTTATCCAGTCATTTACCCTGGGCAGTTCTCGAAGGCTATCTATCAGCAGGCGGAATATCGAAAAGGACAGCAGGAAGAACAGGGTGGTTTTTCCATCGACGGGATTTTTAAGTCTCCATTTCCAAAGGAAAAAGAATAGGGCAAAATCGAAGACCAGTAGCATAATCTGGGTTGGGTAGCGGTTTTCCCACTGGCCGGATAAATTCGGGAGATATACTCCAAAAAGCCCATCTGTTTCCAGGCCATGGCAGCAGCCGTTCAAGATGCAGCCGATGCGATAAACGCCAAAGATTAGGGGGAGGATGATCGAAATGACATCCAGTGTCTGGCCTACGGATCTTTTATAGAACTTTGCATTGATGAACCCCAGCCCCAATGTTCCGATTACGGCCCCAAATGTAACCAACCCGCTGGAAGGGAGCTCACCAAGGTTGGAAAATACATAAAGCAAGCGGTTATAAAAAAACGCTGAATTGATCGCCGCCAGAACAAGCGCTACAGGAACTGAAAATATCCAATAGAGGTAAAATTCCTTATCTCTAATCCCACGTCGACGGATTTCGTTTCGCCCGACAAAGAAACCAATAATAATTGCCAGCACCAGAAAAACAGGTGATGCGTATATGGGTATTCCTGAAATAACAAAAAGTATTGGATGCATTTGGTCCTTTTCTCATATATTTATTAAAATACAGAAATATCATTTGTCTGAATTTCTATTCCCGCCAGTATTGATTTCACTGAAATAGACTTATATAAGCCAGGCAGAATGCATCAGTCCCGTCAAGTAATGCGCATAGTCATTGGTTCGATGGTTGTTATTATACTCCTATTCGGAGGGGGAGCTTCGAGCTCTAGAAGCGATACTCACAATTCCTGTTTTGTTTCAGTTACAACAAGCCCCAGCCAAGTCATCTTTCCAGAGGTGGAGGATCAAAACGAATACACCTTTTCGATAAGAGGTGATTTACAAAAAAAAGTAAAACGGGTTTCACGATCATTGATCTACTCAAAAGTTTAATAATATTTTGGGAGCGGTAATAGATCTGCCCTTTGTCAGGGACATCAACACTTTCCTCCACGCCTGCGCTGGGATCCATATCTGGCGGTGTGTGGAACGACAAGAATGGTAATGGGTCCTGGCAATGATGGTGAACCGGGCATGTCTGCCGTGACCGTCAAGCTGGGCTCAGTAGCCTGGGATTCCACAGGGACCGGGCGGAGTGGAAACCGGAGCAGGACATGTTCCGGCAGTCAGAACTCCCGCAGTTGTCCAAGAATACAAACCAACTGTGGTACCCCTTAGAAAATCAGCAAATTGACCATCTCCGTTGCTTATTGTAGTGTTTGTCCCCGCGGAAAGCGTAATACCAGGATTTTCGGCCATGTAAATATCTATAGCAGACTGAACAACATGATACTCCGATGTGCAGACTTCTGATTGAGCATTGGCACCCACGTCACTCAATGCCAGGGTTATGATGCCAAACAGCAATGACAGGATGGCTATAGTAACCAACAGTTCAACCAGAGTAAAGCCTACTTCTTGCTTGAAAAATCTTGTTAACATGATTGAAACCCTGAATGAAAATATGTAAATTCGAAAACTGATCAATAATAGGCTGATATAGGAATCTGTTCTTGTATTCAGCCTTATGCTTTAAATAAAACATGCTTCAATTCAAATCGCCTTACAATAGCTTAACATCGCCCTTATTGAATGACCAGCTGGGGCAATATATTCACAAAGTAGAGTAGGTGGGATGTCTCTAGTTGATTATTAATCAAGCCGCCAAACCAGTTGATTTGTGAGGTTGCTGGTGCGATCGTGGTGCAATGGGCATGGAAAGGATGGAATTTGTGATCTTAATGGACAATTGTGAGTTGACTCCATCGAGAGGATGGACTCAGTTTTCCTCCATATACAGGATGGACACCCCTCTCGCACAATTCGAAGTCAAAAGTTTACCCTGAGCGGACACTGAGCGAAAGCGAAGTGGGAGACGAAGGGCCTATCCATTGAGCTACGGGGCGTTGCTTGAAAAGCAGGAAGATTGTATCTTTTCAGAGGGGAAAAGTCAAGAAATGGGTCTGGTGGGGGTGTATTTTCGGATGTTTCAATCGTTTCCTGGTGCAACCCCGGTGCAATTATCAGGAAAATCATTCAAATTATCGTCAATAAAACCTAAAATAACTTAAAATTGCCCTCTAAATGGGAGTAAACGGGGTTTGGAAAATGCGGGCGTCTGACATCAAGTCAGTTAGGGATATGCTCCAAGTCACTGATAGGATATCATTGTCCAAGATCATCCCTTCGATGACTAGACACATGTCATGATATGTACTATGTTACAGAAAGAGGTGGTATATGGCAGCAGTGATGATTGTAGATCCAAAAGAGTTGAAAAAAGCACGCAATATCCTGGGGTTCACCCAGATCCAGGCTGGCATAGCTCTAGGCAATGTAAGACCAGAAACCGTAAGCCGATGGGAAAGGGCGCTCGAAAACATGCGACCCAATATGAGGGGACACCATGTTGAAACTACGCGACAATTCACTGAAACAGCTAGTCTCCTGATTGACCTATACCCAGAAAATGAAGATCGAGAGATATTTCTCCACACTCCACTACAGGAGATAGGAGGAAAGTCCCCCTACGATACCATCATGCAAGACCCGCCTTATGGATTGAGGGATGTGGTCCGTCTACTTGGCTGTATGGCGGAGGGGATCCCCTCTTAGACAAAGGCAGCCTTTTCAGAAAATTTCATCGGTTTTATGTTTGAGATAAGATTAGTTATCAAAAGCATTCTTATTAACACCTGACTTCGAATTGGACGGGAAGACTGAAAATCCTTTCCATGGGGGGGGGAAATCCTGTCCATCCTCTCGATGGAGTCAACTATATATCGTCTATTGAGTCCACAAAATCTATCTTTTTTTCCACCCTGGTTGCACCAGATATGCACCAAATCAACTGGATTGGCGACTCGATTATTCCAGTATCAACAATAGGATTATGTTCTTCAAATTATTTTTTGTTGCGCTTGAAATTTTAATAATCCGAAGACTTTATATAAATACTCTTGTATGATATTATGCTCTGAAAAGAGTGTTTAAAACTGCTTTTCAAAGCATAAGCGTGTAGAAATGTTATTGTTTATGGTAAGAGAGGGCTTACATTATTTGCAGGTACTCTGTTTTTTACGTTTTGCAGAAGAGTTCCCTTAACAGTTATCATTATCAATAACCTTGGATTCAACTTGTAAGTGCAACTGGTTGATGACCAAAGAATACTCAATAACTTGTATTTCTCTACCCAAATAAAGAGACATATAACATACTTCCATTATTTAGGGCAAACCACACCTTTTCTATCTATGACAGACAACAAGAAAATACACCAGCTAGAAAAACAATTGTCGGATTGCGAAAATACTCACCATATTGATATTCATTTGAAAATAGATACATTAAATGATTTGGCGTGGGCTTTGAGTGATTCTGATTTTCCACGGGCTCTAACTCTTGCCGAACAAGCTCACGCGCTATCCAAATCCAAACAAAAAGGATTTGACCCTTATTTATTGGGTGTTGCTTATAGCCTGCGAACTTTAGGATACCTCAACACGCGTACAGGAAATCATCCTGAAGGTCTCAGTCAACTTTTCAATGCGCAAGAGATATTCGAAAGGCTCGGACATCTTAAAGGAATGCCCGATGTATTCGATGGCATTGCCGGTATTTATTCTCAAATTAGTAATTATCCTGTTGCGCTTGAGTATGCCTTAAAACAACTCGAAGCGGCACAGCAGAGAGATGACAAACAACTCATTGCCAACGCTAATAATAATATTGCTGTCATTAACTTCGCGGCAGGTAATTATGAAGGCGTCCGAGAAACGCTTCTCAATAATCTGCAAATCTCGTCCGAAATCGGATACAAACGTATTGAATCCCTCTCTCATATGAATCTGGTAGATATCTATTGGATAGAAGAGAATTACGAAAAAGCACTCAAACACGGGGAAGCCTCGCTACAAGTTAATCAAGAATCAGGCTTCAAGTTATTCGAATCGTATTCTTTCAAAATCATTGGGGAAACTTATCGAAAACTGGGGAATACAACACAGGCACTTCATTTCCTGAAGCAAGCACTGGATTTATCCAAAAAAATGGAGAACAAAGTGTTTGAGAGTTCGATTCTGTTGAATTTGGGGAAAGTATACCGCGCAGAACAACGGGATGATCTAGCTATAGAATATCTCCATCAAGCAATAGGAATTTCGCTATCCATTGAAGCCAATTATGAGTTGGCTCAGGGGCATTTCATATTATCCAAAATATATGAGGGACAAGAGGATAATAACCAGGCATTGTATCACTTCAAAGAATTCCACTCCATTAATGAGGTTATCTTCAATGAGAATACTGATAAACGTTTGAAAGTTCTCAAGGTGGCGCACGATACCGAAGCAGTCAGAAGAGAAGTAAATATTCTTAAATCAAAAACCGAGAAACTTACTCGAGAAGTCGCCAAGCGTAAGCAAATCGAGAGATCACTACGGGAGAACGAGAGCAAATTCCGCAATTTCGTTGGGCAGTCAACCGACGGTATTGTGCTGGTGGACGAACACGGGCTGATCATCGAATGGAATCGCGGCGCCGAGAAATTGACCGGGCTGAAACAGAAAGATGTGCTGGATACTCACATGTGGGAGGTTCAGGTTCAACTGCTTCCTGATGATCGCAAAACTCCGGATGCCCCCAAACATTTCAAAACGCTGATCATGAAAGCACTCCAGACGGGAGAATCCCCCTGGTTGAACCAAATCACCGAGAATGCTTTCCAGCGGGCTGATGGAGGAGAAAGCTTCGTTCAGCAACGGTTCTTTCCCATCAAAACAGAAGCCGGTTTCATGTTAGGCGCGATCTCTACCGATGTCACCAAGCGCAAGCAAAATGAAGAAGAACTACGCAAGCTCTCTCGTGCAGTTGAACAGAGCGGCGGAACGATTGTGATTACCGATCCCACGGGTGTGATTGAGTTTGTCAATCCGGCCTTTTCAAAGATCACTGGCTACCCATCTCAGGAAGCTATCGGGCAACACACCAACATCCTGAAATCAGGGTTTACTCCGGTGCAGGTTTATAACGACATGTGGGAGACAATCACCCAGGGAGGGGTTTGGGAGGGCGAGTTGCACAACCGTAAGAAAAGCGGTGAGCTCTATT
The DNA here is from genome assembly GCA_021108255.1 of Anaerolineales bacterium. GTDB lineage: Bacteria > Chloroflexota > Anaerolineae > Anaerolineales > UBA11858 > B10-G9. Next base: position 6,148 of record JAIORG010000058.1, read on the forward strand.
GGGAATCCGCGACCATCTCACCTGTAAAGGACAAAGCAGGCCATATCACACATTTTATTGCGGCAAAAGAAGACATCACGATGCGCAAAGAGGATGAATCCGGCCTGCAAGAAGCACACGACACCATGGAACAACGTGTACAGGAACGCACGTCTGAGTTGATCCTCACCAATGAAGATCTCCAACAAGAGATCACCCAACGCCGGCAGGCTGAGTTCGAAACTCGCCAACTCCTCGAGACCCTGGAGAAGCGTGTCGCTGACCGCACTTTAGAGCTTGCCGCGTTTTTCGACCTGACCATAATGGCCAGCGAAACGCGCAGCCTGGATGATTTGCTTTCTCCTGCGGCAGCCCGGATCATGGAAGCGGCCCGTTGTGATGCTGTCTCCGTACATCTCTTTTCAGAGGATCACGCAACGATGAAGCTGGTGACGCACATCAACTTACCGGAGGACTCGCGCCTCCTGTTCAATGCAATCCCTCTACAAGGTCGTTTTGGTCGCTGGGCAGAATCCAAGAGTAAGCCGATAGTCAACTCCAAACACGAGCAAGAGTCGCTTCTACCATCGGCTTATCAGATTTTAGAATATCCTGTCTCCCTAATGGCTCAGATCCAAGCGCAGGATCAACCACGGGGAGTTCTTATTTGTTTTCGCCGTTCGGACGAAGTCTTTGCCCTTGACGAAATTTCTCTGCTCAATGGGCTTGCCGATCAATTGGGCATTATACTGGAAAACCAGCGCTTACGCGATTACGTTGAAGAGATAGCCATCTCCGAAGAACGGCAGCGATTGGCACGAGAACTTCACGATTCCATCACCCAAATGCTTTTCAGCCAGGTCCTATTTTCCCGGGCGGCACACTATGCCATTGAAGACGGCGATCAACCCCGCCTGGATGACAATTTGAAGCAAATAGAAGAAAATGCTGTGAATTCTTTAAGGGAAATGCGTCTGCTTTTATTCCATCTACAGCCCCAGGCTCTCGCTAATATGACGCTTGCCGAAGCTATCGAAACCCGTTTAGATATGGTTGAGCGACGGTTGGAAATCCAGGCAATTTGTGAGGTGGATGAATTCCTGGACATCCCACTTGAAATCGAAGAAACAATCTATCACTTGACCATGGAAGCCTTAAACAACAGCCTCAAACACGCCCACGCCGCCGAAGTTCGAGTACAATTGAAGGCAACGGAGACTGGAGCGATTCTGAAGGTCAGTGACAATGGACTCGGTTTCAACACCAATGAAAGTCAGGGGGGCATGGGGCTTGGCAATATGCGAGAGCGTGTCCGTCAATCTGGCGGCAAGTTAGAAATCCGATCACACCCGGGCGAGGGTACGGTTGTCCAAGTCACCATTTGATTTACGTCAATACGAGGTGGCATCTTTCCGCCGAAGCAATCCCATTTTGTGGAAAGGCAGGTTGTCGCAATCCGCTTCGCTCCGTTCGCAATCATTAGGCTGTTACTTTCTCTCTTGAGTAGTGTCCAAAGCGATATGGTTTTCCTCGCAATAGCAGAATCATGGAGGATTGCTCCTTTGAATGAAGAAAAAATTCGCGTCCTAATTGTTGAAGACCACACCGTTGTCCGCAAAGGATTGGTTTCCCTGTTGTCTACTCCTCGTTTCAATATCGAAATCGTTGGAGAAGCGGGCGATGGAGTTGAAGCCATCACTCAATCCGGGGCACTGCATCCCGATGTGATATTAATGGACTTGTTAATGCCACGCAAAGGCGGTGTGGAGGCCATCCCAGAGATCAAAGCCCACGCCCAGGAAGCACGCATCCTTGTCTTGACCAGTTTTGGAGAGGACGATGATATCATCGCGGCTATACGGGCCGGTGCGGATGGGTATCTGAAGAAAGATTGCTCTCCGGACGAACTTCTGTATGCCATCCGTGGTGTCCATAATGGACATTTTACTTTGCCATTGGAGATGGCTCGTAAAGTTATGGCACTGAAGGATGAGGACGAGAAACACCCCCTGAAAGAGCCATTAACTTCACGCGAAATGGACGTGTTGCGCTGTATTGCACAGGGACTCTCAAACCAAGAGGCTGCCGCGTATCTTGTAATCAGTTCGCACACCATCCGCTCTCACATGAGAAACATAATGCAGAAACTAAATTTGAAGAATCGCACCCAGGTTGCGTTGTATGCAATCGAGGTTGGGTTAATGGAAGAATAATCATCTTTCTCTGTAGACCTCCCAGTCGTGGATGGAGGTCAAGAAAGAAAACGGGTAATCCCGCTGCCGTTTGGTGATGAATTCGCCGGGCTATAAAGCGGCATCCCTTGAATGGGATCTCCCTTGGCGCTATTGCCCAGTTAATAACTTTATCTTCATACATACCTGGAAGTCTGATATTTAATCCTTTCCGACGAGAAATCCTCCTCTTTTTGGAGGATTTTCATTTTCCCCAATTACCATATTCCGCCCATGCGCGTTGGCAGGTTCGTTGTTATGATGGCAGGTATACAGGCAGATCAGGGTTTAAGATATTCAGGTCAACTCGATAATAATGCAGAGTGACAGAAAGACTTTTACCAAGGAAAAGCCGAAATAGGAAGAGATTACATCTGTATCAAGTAACTAATCTTGATCATAGGAAATTATTCGTTGCCCATAGGATAAATGGTGATTGCAAAAATTGTTCCAACCTCTACTGTACTTGTATCTCAACCTGGAATCTTATGTGATTCTATGCACATTATGCTCAAATCCCTACCTCCCATAGAGGTAGTAGAAATAGCAAGCGGCTGTCTCTCTGCGAGCAAACTGCTTAATAAGGAGGCTCTTCAATTGATGGTTTTAGACGCTACTTTACCGGAGGAAGAGGTGCTGGAACTTTTGGACCGGGTGAAGAAAAACTATCCACGCGTACCTGTCTTGACACTTGCAATGACCACAAAGCACCGCGAGACATTGGTGGCAGCAGGCGCAGATTCTGTAATATTGCGGAATAGTTCTGCTCAGTTATTTATTGATGCCATTCAGCAAACCATACTCTCGCAGTGCGTTCAATAACTTGTAGAGAGAACTTGTCTATTTATAGGAGAAAATATGTTAAAGTATCACTCATCAAAAAAAACAAAGTTATATCTTGCGGCTAATCTGGCAATGGTATTAGCCTTTGGGTTACTATCTACAAGTTGTAACAAAAAACCTGAAACATCAGCTACCGATGTGCCAGCAACAGAAGCTAGTGTCGAGACGTCCGATGGCGCTATAGAAATGTTGACCGCAAATGCCTGGCAATGGGTATCCTTCACCGATCCTGTCAATCAATTCGAAGTGGAAAATCCAGAAAATTATATTCTGATCTTCAATGATGATGGCTCTGTCAACGTCAAAGCTGACTGCAATAATGCCAGCGGTTTATACACCACCAGTGACAATAGTATTTTAAGCATCGAGTTTGGACTCATGACCAAAGTGGCGTGTGAACCGAACTCTCTCGGCAACGAATTTGTACAGAATCTCGGTTTTACAGCCAATTTCTTCTTTCAAGACAGCTTTTTGTATCTGGATATGTGGGCTGATGGAGGGACATTGAAACTGTCTCCCACTTCGGAAAGCATAAATAACTGAAGCAAAGAGCACAGTCTGGGAATCGGTCTCTTGTGATACCATTTAGGCTTAGAGACGCACACGGAAATTATCGAATGAAAAAAACGGCAAGAAAGACAACTGTAGGAAACAGTATAAAAGGAGGTGGTATTTATTGTCATTAACGTAATCGTGTAGACTGGGTTTATGAATAGGTCTGAGACCGCATGGTCTGATACCACAGCAACTGGAATTTGTAAATTTGCCCTACAAAAGAAAATTCAACTTATCAACAATATTTAAGGAGAAACAAAATGAGTGCCAGTGTTATCTTAGTTATAATTCTATCGGTAGTGTTTATGTTCATAGGCAACGGCTTCATTATTTGGGTCGTTGGCAAATTCGGTTTAGGTCTCGAGGTTGATAACTTCGGCAGCGCGTTCACGGCCGCAATTGTGATTGCCATTGTATCTGTACTGGCTCACTGGTTGTTCGGCTTTTTGAACCTCACCGGGGCAGTCACAATCAATTGGCTGGCGCACACCATCAGTCTGATTGTGGCGGGTATCATCCTGATGATCAGCGACAAGTTTGTGAAGGGCATGCGGGTAAAAGGCTTTTTGGGCGCGCTGGTTGCGTCCGTATTCATCGCGCTTTTCAGTGTGCTCTCTGAGAGGCTAGTGAATTATATTCTAACATTATAATTCGATAAAGAAGCAGGTACGAACACGGTTCCTTGTCAGCGAATCTTGCACAAAGGTTTTCCGCAAGGAGCCGTGTTCTTTTTTTAGAGTAGGAATTCCAACCATGAGCAAGCTTGCACTCGCAGTATTGAGCGCATTGTTGACATTAATGGCAGCCTGCCGCGGCGCGGAACTAGACACCGCAGTGTTAGCAGACGGACCCACAACGGTCCCTACCTTCACAGAATCAACTGCCCTCCATTACGTAGACAAACTGACAGAAATATGGGGAAAAGGAAAAACAGATATTACATTTTTCCAATTTGACGAATCATATAATATCCCCCCACAACTCAGTCGATCTAACCACAGATCCCGAAATTCGCAACTTTATCTACGACAAAACTTCAGAATGGACAGAGGATAAAAAATGAATGAGATTATCCAAGCCATCACCCTATGGTTCAAAGTGTTTTTCACAAACGAGTTAATCCCTGAAGCCATCTATCTGGGAATTACCCTGTTTTTTGGAGTGATTTTTGGGTGGTTTATAAAAAGAGCATTCAGAAGAATACATCTACTTTTGAACAAATGGGAAGGAATAGAATACGCCCCTTGGATACTAGAGATTATCAAAATCTGCCAGCAAGGGTCAATTCCATTTGCAATTTGGTTTGTCGGCATAATAACAGTAGAGATTCTTAAAGAACTGAAATATCCTTTTTTAATTTTAGAATGGCTACTCCCTTTCTTTGCCTTATGGGTCTTTTACAGCCTTTTTAAGGCACTCATCAAGCAACATTTTAAAGCGCAAAAAATCTCCCTCTGGACAGATAAAGTCTTGCGCCCTGTTATCTTTCTATTGGCAATACTTCAAGTAGTCGGGGCACTATCTCCCATCCTGAACTATAAATTTAGCTTCGCAAATGGTATCTTGATTTCCTTCGGGCATTTATTGGGCGGTTTCTTCGTTCTATACCTCTTCGTTTTGCTGGGGAAATATATTCGTAACTTGCTTACAAATGTGCTTCTACCTCGCATAGAAGCCGACCCTTCAATCATTCCAATTATCGCGACCATTAGTGGCTATATAACTGTTTTTGTAGGCATGCTAATTGGCTTATCTGTGGCAGGCGTAGATATGACAGCTATGGCGGTTGTTGTCGGTGGGCTATCAGTTGGGCTTGGTTTTGGCATGCAAGAATTGGTCAACAACTTCATCAGCGGATTTATTTTACTCTTCGAGCGCAGCCTAGTACCAGGAGACATAATCCACACCGGCGATACAGCTGGCATAGTAGAAGACATTAGCCTACGCGCCACCCTCATTAGAACCTTTGACAATACCAAATTAATTGTCCCGAACGGACAACTTTTAGGGGATGCCGTAGTCAACTATTCGTACAAAAACAGCCCAAAACGTAAACGCATCATTATCCCAATTGGAGCCAGTTATAACGATAACCCTCACGAAGTAATGGCATCCTTACTAGAAACAGCGAAAGCCCACCCAGATATTTTAGACACCCCCTCCCCAGAAGTTTTCCTAACCGACTTTGGTGATAATAGCATCAACTACGAATTACGAATCTGGGTTGCAAGCACAATAAAGATGACCCCCGTTTCCAGCGCATTACGGCTCAAAATTTGGGATATTTTTGAAGAACAGAAATTTGAAATGCCCTACCCACAGCGGGATGTACATATAACTGCCAGCGAGGATAAGGGAGGAATTCCCACAACATAATGTGAGGATATTCTTCTCCAATATGAACGTGATTTGGGCTTGGGTGCCGCACCCAAGCAGATTCGCAGCGTGAGCAAAATAATGTCCACGCTCAGAAAATGCTGAGTTGCAACACTCAAGCTAAAGTCATGTGCGAAGCGGTTCTTCATCCAAAAGAATTTAACGAGTCTTTTTCCTCACCTATAATCCATTACAATCATGAAGAATTTATAAAAACTCACAGTGGAGTAAAAGATGAAGTCTCAAAATAAAATCTATACAGGTTCCAAATTTCTGTTATTAATAATACTTGGGTTATTTTTGTTAATCGGTTCAAGCATTTCTGCCGCGGCACAAGAAGAAGAGGGGAGGTCGCAACGCCTTTATGGGCATATTAATTCTGGTGGGAGTGTTTATTATGATTTGTCTGAGCTGAAAGAGGGAGAAACGCTTTACTTATTGATGCAAGGTACTTCAGGGAATTTGGATCCTTTTATCGGATTATTAGATGCCGAAACAGATTTAGATACGATTCAAAGGGACTTTGCACAAGAAATGGATGCCGCTTTTGATGATGAAAACCCAGTGGAAGCCATTAATGCGATACGTGACAAGTATTTTTTAGTTTGGGACGATGATAGCGGGGCAGGATATGCCGCCGCTTTGTCCTTTACTATTCCCGAAGACGGAAGTTATTATCTAGTAGCATCATCTTCGATAACTACACTTTGGGAAGACACCTACGGAGATTACACCCTCTATGTGGGAATAGACGAACCAGAAGTTCTCTCTGGAAGGGCGGGGAATACCGCGCTTATCGCTACCCTGAACAAGTTGGCTAGCCCCGAGAATATGGGCATCGAGATATTCACAGGCACGCTCTCAGAAATCAAACCAAGCACTTATTATGGCATTCCTGATGTTAAGGTGGGAGATAAGCTTTATATTTCAGTAGAGAGAATCGAAGGCGATTTAGAGCCAAAAATTCTTTTATTGGATTTTGGCGGCAAGCCTATGACAATGGTTGTGCCTGAAAGTGGTAAAGACAGTGCAACGCTTGTTTACACATTCCCTGAAGATAGTAGCGGGTATAGTTTGCGTATTATTGGCTGTTGTGGAGACTACCGTATGACTGCCGGGTTAAATGCGCCAAAGGTTTTATCCGGTAATACTGAGAAGGCTACAGGTGTTTCTGTATTGGATTCAGCAATTCCCGTTAATGTGGGAATCCGCTTACAACAGATTACTGATATTGACCAAAAAGCAGAAAATTTTAGTGTGGTGGCTACGTTGAAAATGGATTGGTACGACCCGCGCCTATCCTTTAGCCCGGAAGAATGTAATTGCTACAAGAAAATATATAATCAAAATAATATCAATGATTTTATTCATGATTTTGGAGATAAATGGCCAGATTTTACATTTTATAATCAACAGGGAAACCGTTGGATACAAAACCAAGAGGTCGTTATCTTGCCAGATGGGCACGCTACGTATCTGGAGCGTTTTAGCACAACTTTTCAGGCACCTGACTTTAATTTTAAGACATTCCCCTTTGACACACAGCAATTTTTTATTCGCGTAGATTCGTTATGGTCTGAAGATATTTACATCTTTCAAGATAATGAAGAGTTCACAGAATTGGGAACACAACTAGGTGAAGAAGAATGGTATATCGTAGGTTCTGACGTTACAGTAAGTAGCGAGGAAGCCAGTACAGGAACCCTTACATCCCGTTATTCTTTTGGCTTTAAATCTAGCCGACACCTGAGTTTCTACCTTATCCGCATATTTGTACCGATCTTGGTGGTCATCATTGTTTCTTGGTTTTCGTTTTTCTTAAAAGATTACGGGAAACGAGTGGATGTTGCAGGCGGGAATTTACTCCTGTTTATTACCTTTAACTTCACTATTTCAAATGATTTGCCCCGCCTGGGCTATCTCACTTCCCTAGACGCTGCTTTAATCAGCACTTTTGTCATCACAGCTTTTGTCGTGGTATTTAATGTGGTGCTTAAACGGTTGGAAATTGTAGAGAAGCATAAACTCGCCACGCGATTGGATACACCGATGCTCGGGTTATATCCACTTTTATATGTGCTAGCGGCTATATATATTATGCGGCACTTCTTTATAGTGCCCTAGCCCTAGTGCAACGAGAGCGAGGCTGAAGCCGCTTGCTCAGTTCATGGAAGCCCTTCGGGCTGGGAAAAGAGTCGGATTTATCCGACTTCCATATGCTGAGGTAGGTTTTTATTGCACATCCCCTTAAAGAGGTTCAATCCAGATCTTCGTAAATGTCGACTGATCCCTGGGCTAGCTCCCGAACTACCAATTCAAGATCAATGGGCGCAGGTGTGTCAAGAACTCAAATTTTCCAAGGAAGTTAATATGTTGCCAGGCAATAGGAGAAACTCGTCCAAGGTGAGGCTGCTGGGAAGGTCAGGGGGATATCTTCCTGCTAACCATAATTACCAATAACCCCTTTTTCCTTAGCGGGTCGTAGATTTGCGCGAAGAGAATGTGTCTAAGAATAATTTTACAGGAACGATATACTCAGTGTGTCCGTATCGGGAGTGGTTAGAACGGAACAAAATCACTGATGGTCATCTCCAGGTCGAGCTCTATATTGAGGTAATCTTGGGTGGTCTCAATACTGGCATGCCCCAGCAGTTTGCTGATCTGAGATATCGGCACACCAGCGCGTCTACCAAGTTCGGCATAGGTTCTTCTAAGATCATGCGGCTACAGCTCGGGTTTACCGATCATCGCACCGCGCTTTTGAACGATGTTATATAAACCCGTGGTACTGATGCTTTCTCCGGGTACTTTATTTCTTCCTAATCTCCGCAATACTAAACCTTCTGTTCATATTTTCCTCCAAATAAAATCTGTTAGATTTAGTACACTACATTCGGTGTAAGATTCTCTTTCATGGATAATTGGCATCAAATATACCCTGTAAACGTTATCCATAATCATATGAATAAACTCTATGAAAGACAATCAATTTTTAGCACGATTTACCTCGGCAGACCTCATCCTTTCGTACGATAGAAAAATTGAGAAATTAACTCTGGATAGTTAATAAAAAAAACCTCCAGTTCTTATACTGGAGGTTTTTGCGAGTCCGGAGTTTTTGAATCGAACTTTCGAAAAGTCAGACTTAGAAACCTTTGGCAAAATTGCCTAAGGCCAACAGGACATAACCAGCCACGACAAACCAGAACATAACGGGGCCTACCACGAAGGACCCTATAATTCCTACAACGGCCAGTACTACTGAAATCCAGAAAACGATTTGTTTAGGGGGTGTTAATTGTATGATTTCCTCCAATAAGTGATGATTACTAAGTACAGATTGGACTCACTGGAAGCAATATATTCTATTAATCTAAAAGCCACAACAACCCAAAGGATGATTTCTGTTTCATATCAAGGATGAGGCCAGGGTTTATTAACGTCATCCTTAAATACGGGGACCTCCAGTTATCAACAATGGGCGTTTTCAATCTGGTTAGCCAATCATCCCACTATCAGGCTGAGTGATCAAAGACCTCATTCAATGCCAGGTTGTCTGCTTGGGCAAGGGTCACTTCCCAGAAGTTTTTAGATTTATCTCTCCCCACTTCCGTATATTCGAGGCCTGGATGAACGTATTAACCAGCAACGCCAGTGCCAGAACCCCAAAAAACAACCAGCTGAGCAAGGGTACTCTGTTTACCCATAGATCGAGCTGGTTAGCTGTATTAGCAAAATCTGTGGAAAGGATTTCTAACTGATCGATCAGTCGGTCTAGTTCAGACAAAAACTCGTCCACATCATCCCTGATCTCATCGAGAGAAGCTGTAACTTCGTCAATGTCCAGAGTGACCTCATCCAAGGAATTGCCCAGGTTTTTGAATTCAGCTGGCCAGCTGTCCAGGACCAGGTTCAAATCCCTAATAGATTCACTAAGCGTAGCCTGGGAATTCTGTCCGCTCTGATCCAGTAAACCCAGGGAGCCAAGCAGATCCAGAGCATTATCTATTGTGGTAGAGGCTGTTTCAACTCGCTCCAGGGCTCCCTGCGCACCAGTGATCAAACCATCTCCAATGTCATCCATGATCCCGGAGGCCGAGTCAATTACAGCGGTAGACTTTTCGATCGAACTGGAAGTGTGCCCCAGGGCATCTGAGGTGGATTCCAGGGCTTGGGTTGAAACCTCTAAAGTACTGTTGATCCTACTGAATGATTCTGACAGCACTCGCAAACTGCCAGCAGTCGAGGTTAGAACCTCTTGGGCAGCAGGGATAACTCGCCCAGGCAGCAGCAGTAATCCAACTATCAGGATTAGATTGAGGGTGATTCCCGCCCATCGAGCAATGTTAATGGGTTTTCGGTCTGTACTATCGTTTGTCTCATTTGACGGATATTCTTGAGGATCATTTGTCATAATTCTATTCTCTCCCGTGGTAAGAAGCGCTGTCTTTTTTAGGACTACGTTCCTAGATTAGTTCATGGCCGGCACCTCCCCAGCTTTCTCGCCATTCCTGACAGCGTTTAAAAACGTTTCTTGGTAGGTCACTGCCGCATATACGTCTACGATATTCAATTCCATTTCCACTTCACCTGAAGAGCGACTTGCTTTTTCCCAAGATGGAGGGTGTATTTAGCATCAATCATCTAATTGGTCTACATTTTACTGAAAAGATACAGAATGAACAAGGTGACAGAATTGATCCAGTTCAGTTCGAGTCCAATACCGCCCACCTTCTTGGACCCATCCCGAACCACATAGTGAGGAAGTAGAGCAATTTCTGGCCATGCTCAGATTTGAGCACAAAAGCGAGGTAGAAAAGCTCTCAGAAGTCCTCAAGTGAGGTTGGGATGGGATTTTCATTTAATTCACTTCGATCCAGTTATTACGAGAGAATTTGACCCCTGAATAA
>JAIORG010000181.1 GCA_021108255.1 Anaerolineales bacterium
AGATAATCACCTCAGTGAAAGAAAGGGAAGAAGCCCCCCGGGGTGTAAACCGGAACCTTCACCAGACAGAATGCGGCTTATCAGTTGGCCTGGGGGATTCCCTAAAAATTTAAACCCATTGAAACTCAGGAGCACTGATGGCTAAATTAGACACTTTACTTCATTCCGGCAAACCAATCCTGCTGGATGGCGCTATGGGCACCATGCTCATGGAAGCCGGTTTAGAATCCGGAGACTCGCCGGAAGAATGGAACACCCTTCAATCAGATGCTGTCCGTCGAATTCACCGGGAGTACATTCAAGCCGGATCCCGGATTATCCTCACCAATACTTTTGGCGGAACCTCGGTGCGCATGGAAACCCACGGACTGGGTGAAAGAGTGATTGAATTAAACAAGAAAGCCGCTGAAAACGCTCGAGCCGAAGCAGACGGGGCTCCCCACCCTGTTCTGGTCGCCGGGTCAATGGGACCAACCGGTCAGCTCCTGGAACCACTGGGAACCCTGAGTATCAGCGATGCTGAACAATCTTTCGCTGAACAGGCTGCCGGCCTGGCGGAAGGCGGGGTTGATCTCTTCTGGGTTGAAACCATGAGTGACCTCAGTGAAGTCAAAGCAGCTGTTGTTGGCATCCGCTCAGTGAGTGAGCTGCCGGTTGCGGCAACCATGTCATTTGATTCCCACGGCCATACCATGATGGGTGTTAGCCCCGAACAAGCAGTGAAAGAGCTGGGTGAGTTGAATATTCAGCTGTTGGGAGCAAACTGCGGCACAGGATCAGATGAACTGATCGAAGCTATTAAAAAAATACGTGCTGCGAACCCGGATCTACCCATAATCGCCAAAGCCAATGCGGGCGTCCCCAAAATGGTAGGAACCGAAGTAGTGTATGACGGTTCCCCGGAGGTAATGGCTGCTTATGCAGTTGACGTCTGGAAAGAGGGAGCAACCCTTATTGGAGGCTGCTGCGGCAGTACTCCGGCCCATGTCCGGGCAATGGCAGAAGCGCTGGCTGAGATCCAACCCCGTTAAATCCCGAGGACCCTAAAACATATTGCTTGCTGCCCTGATAATAAATTAACTTATACCAGCCGGGTGAATGTAAATAACCCTAGCTGAGATATTTGTAATATACTAGAAAGGTAAAAGCATTTACCCCTTTTCAGAGGAGAAATAATGGCGAAAAACTTGACAACTCTGGTCACTTCCAAAACCAGGACTGTGGAAATTCAGCGGAACAACCCGACGGTCATTATCGGAGAACGCATCAATCCGACTGGACGAAAAAAATTATTGAGCGAACTAAAAGAAGGCATATTTACCATCGTGAAAAACGATGCCGTCGCCCAGGTAGAAGCCGGGGCAAAGATCATCGACGTGAATGCCGGTGTGCCGGGAGCAGACGAGGAAGCTTTGCTCAAGGATATGATCTATGCCGTAATGGATGTTACGGATATGCCGCTTTGTTTCGACACAGCAGACAATAAAGCCCTGGAAACTGCCCTCTCTATCTATGAGGGCAAAGCCCTGATCAATTCAATTAACGGGGAAAAAGAACGATTGGCCGCTGTCCTACCCCTGGTTAAGGAATATGATGCCGCGGTGATAGCCCTCTGTATGGATGATGACGGTATCCCTCCCACGGCAGAAGCCAGATTTAAAGTAGCCGCAAAAATGATTGAGGAGGCAGGCAAGCTGGGAATTTCCGCTGATCGGCTGGTGATCGACCCTCTGGCGCTTACCATGGGCTCAGATCACAATGCAGGCCGGATCGCCATCGACACTATCAAAATGGTCGTTGAAGAGTTCGGCGTCAATATAACTATGGGAGCCAGCAACATCTCTTTTGGTATGCCGGACCGCGCCGCCATCAATGCCACATTCCTTGCCATGGCAATATTGGCCGGCTTAACTTGTCCAATCACCAATCCCCTGGAAGAAGAAATTATCCTGGCTGTCCAGGCAGCTGATCTGGTAATGGGCAGGGATGAATTTGGAATGAATTGGATTAAAACTTACCGTTCACGATTAAAAGAATCCTGAGGTAATTTATCACCCATCATTATCATTTAATTAAAGAGGAAATAATCAATGAGTGAACTTTTATCAGAAATAACCGCGATGCTTATTGAAGGTAATTTCAAAGATATGGCTGCTAAAACAACTACAGCCCTGGAAGGTGGATTTGGAGCAGAGATAATTCTCAATGAAGGCCTCATGCCGGGAATGGATCACGTCGGCATTGAGTTTAAAGCAGGAAATTTATTTGTCCCGGAAGTTCTCCGCTCTGCTAAAACTATGCAGGAAGCAATGAACATTATCCGTCCCATACTGATTGAGTCCGGAGCAGAACCCGCTGGAAAAATTATCATTGGTACAGTCAAAGGCGACCTGCATGATATCGGGAAAAACCTGGTCGGCATGATGTGTGAGGGATCTGGATTTGAAGTGATCGACCTTGGCAAAGACGTGGATCCCACCTCCTTCGTTGAAGCTGCAGAAGAACACCAGCCAGATATCATCGGTATGTCCGCATTGCTGACTACTACCATGCTTTCCATGGAACGTACGATTAAAGCCCTGACCGAAGCCGGTATTCGCGAGTCAGTCAAAGTTATGATTGGCGGCGCTCCGGTCACTCAGGATTTTGCTGATCAGATAGGCGCAGATGGATACGCGTCCAACGCGGCATCCGCCTCAGATATTGCCAGGGAATTAACCGCCTGACCCTGATCTGGTTTAATAATCTCAAACCTTTGAGGGTTCATCAGTGTTCGCCCTGATTTTATTCGTTTGTCAGAAAATTATTGGAGTATTCCATGCCTGAAGTTACCATCATCTACGGAGAAGAAACTAAAACCGTTCATGCTGAAGAAGGCGCTCTGCTGGGAGATGTCATTGCCCAATCAAATCTTCCCCTTGAACAGCCCTGCGCAGGAAGGGGAACCTGCGGTAAATGCAAGGTTCTGGTGGAAATCGGAACCGCTGCTCCTGATGAAATTGAACTGGAGAACCTCACTCAGGGGGAAATTGCCCTCAATAACCGGCTTGCCTGCCGGGCCCGGATCCAGGGCGAGACCCGTATTGTGCTCTCCCCTATCGTAGTTTATTCAAACAAGATTTTTAAAGGCAGTTCTCGATATAAAAAGGATCAGGGTATCCCGTTGGGGTTGGCAATCGACCTCGGGTCTACGACAGTCGCCGCGTTCTTAACCACACTGGATAATGGAGAAGTTGTCGCCGGGAGCGGAGGTTTAAATCAACAAACCGTCTACGGCTCTGATGTGATCTCACGCTTGGCAGCAACATTAGGTAATCCTCAAAATGCCAATCGCCTGCACCGCCTGGCGCTGGCTTCCATCAACCAGGCAGTAGATTCGCTGAACTTATCCTCAAAAATTTGGGAACGAATCAAACGGGTAACTATCGTAGGCAATGTCGCCATGCACCACCTGCTCACAGAACTACCTCTTGAAAACCTGGCTTTCATTCCCTTTCAACCCCACGACTCTAAATCCATCCCTGATGGATCTCACTACATGGAAGGAATCTTCCCGGACCATGTCAAGGTTTCACTGCCACCTTTAATCGGCGGCTTTGTCGGTTCGGATGCACTGGCCTGCCTGGCCTATTTCGGATTTGATAACCCTGGCAGTCCGATGGCTGCCATCGATCTGGGAACAAATGGCGAAGTGATGATTACGGATGGGAAGCAAATCCTGACCGCCTCCACAGCCGCTGGACCCGCCTTTGAAGGAGTGAATATTTCTTGCGGATCGAGGGCGGTAGACGGCGCGATCACCAGGATGACCAGGGAGAACGGCGAAATTAACCTGGTTACCATCGCCGATGCGCCTCCGGTCGGACTGACCGGGTCCGGACTTCTTTCCGCTATAGCAGTTTTCCGCCGGGCAGGGATTATTGACTTGAGCGGCCGGATAAATCCAGAGGGTTATCATGATCTATCTGATTCAGATCCAGCAAATATTCTTCTCAGTGAATCCAGCAGCGGAATTAAGCAAATTCAGCTTAAACCAGAGACAGATCTGTACCTGACTCAAACAGATATCCGTGAACTGCAAAAAGCCAAGGGCGCAATTCGAGCCGCCGTTGATGTATTGATGGATCAGCTGGACCTCTCCCCCGCAGATTTAACCCGGGTCGTGCTCACGGGATCCTTTGGGGGCGAAGTGGATATTGACTCCATCCTGGAACTGGGAATGATACCTCCTGTTAAGAAGGAAATTGTGGAAACTACAGCCAACGGGGCTGGATTCGGCGCCGCCATGTTTCTGACTGATGAAGGCTTTGCCCTGGGGGAAAAATTAGCAGAAAGAGCCAAACAAGTAGACCTGGATCAGGATGCCATGTTCTTTGATTTCTACATCGAAGGCATGAAACTCGCCCCCTGAAAGGATCAAATCGCATCTTGAAGAACACCCTGACTCAACTTAACACTTCCAAGTTATCCGGAATACTCCTGGTTATCACTGCCACTGCCTGTTGGGGGACATCCGGGATTTTTATTCATAATATCATTCAAAAAAGCGGTCTTTCTGCAGTTGGACTGGCATTCTGGAGGGATCTAATCTCCTCAGTGGTGATGTTGACGGGTATCCTGATCACCCGTCCGAAACTGCTGATCGTGAAGAAAAAAGATTTACCCTGGTTGATAGGCATGGGTGTGATCAGCATCGGGGCCTTTCACGTTTTCTGGAATAACTCCGTCTTGATGCTGGGTGCTTCCCTGGCAACAGTCATTCAATGTAATGCACCGATTTTTGTGACCATCATGGCCCGGCTCCTGTTCAAAGAACAGCTGACAATCCAGAAAATTATTGCGATTGGATTAGCTGTAGCCGGCACAATCCTCGTTGCCGGGTTGATCAATGAAGGCAATTGGTCTATAACTGCAAGGGGTTTATGGATTGCCCTGAGTTCCGCTATAACTTATGGATCCTTATCTCTATTCGGAAAAAAACTCAGCACGGAATATAATTCCTGGACGATCATGTTTTATATATTTTCAATCGGAACCCTATCATTATTTTTATTCCAATCCGGCAAACCCGATCCCTGGCCAACCGGAAGCGGAATCCTGGGCTGGGTTCTCGGATTTGTCCTGATATCCACTATTCTGGGTTTTGGTCTCTACACCAAAGCGTTATCAATCCTTCCCGCAAGTACTGCCTCGATCACGGCTACAGCAGAAATTTTGTTCGCTTCCGTCCTGGCTTACTTCATCCTGGGGGAACAACTTGGCATTTGGCAAATTCTCGGCGCGCTGTTGATTATCAGCGGTGTTGTGCTGGTATCCCTTTCCAGGGATAATTTTACTGACAGCATGCTATCCAATTAGGTAAATACCCTGAAACAGGATCGGGGTTTTTAGCTTCAATAGCCACCATCAATAACGTTTACTCTCTGAAAGGATTGATTTTATGTCTATTATTGTCTCAGACATTGAAGGAACATTAACCACCGGATCCAGCTGGAAAGCCCTCCAGCGGTATTACCTGACCTACCTGAATCCATGGGCCTACCGTTTTTTTATCTTACGCTGGCTGCCGCGGTATCCACTGGTTCAGGCAGGTATTCTTGACAGGGAAAAGGCTATGACGGAGTGGATGCGCCGGGAAATTAACCTTTTCAAAGGATTTTCCCCGGATGAATTTAGAAAAATTGCCCAATGGATCGTTGAAAACGAGATGTGGTCTCAAAGAAGAGATTACATGGTCAAGGAATTAGAAAAACACAAAATATCTGGAACAAAAATTGTCCTTGTCTCCAGCGCTTATCAACCCCTTGTAGAACTATTTGCGGGCCATATTGATGCAGATGCAATTGGTTCTTCTCTCATCTATCAGGAGAATAAATTAACCGGTTTCGAAACGCCGATGAATGCTTACCAGCAGAAAGCAGACAACATCCTGGCCCGGTACAAAAACGAGATAATCGCAGCTGCCTATGGAGATACAATGTCCGATTTACCTATGATGGAGATCAGTGAAGAGCCTGTTGCGGTAACTCCCTCTCCAGAACTCAGGAAAATCGCCGAACACCGAGGTTGGCGGATAATAGATGGTCCAGAATGATAAAAACTCCCGGAAAATTGAAAACAATTTGGATCGCTTTCCGTAAAATTGAATAAATATTGAGTAGAATCAGATTAAGGAAAACAAACTTATGCCTATCATGAAAATACCTTCCCCTTTACGCCCCTATACAGAGGGACAAAGTTCCATCATTGCTCCAGGGGAAAAAGTTTCTGAAGTTCTGGATTTTACCCTGGAACAATATCCTCTCCTCAAAAAACATCTACTTTCCGATGATCAACAGCTGCGTCCTTTTGTAAATGTCTTTCTGGGCGACCAGAATATCAAGGAACTCCAGGGAATCGAAACTCCACTAAAAGAAGATGACACCTTGATGATCATTCCCTCAATCGCGGGTGGATAGAGGAAACACGTCATTCAGGAGGGATTATGCTTCCAAAATTATCACATAAGGAAATCCATCGCTACTCCCGCCACTTGCTGATCCCTGATGTGGGATTAGCAGGTCAGCAAAAACTTAAGGCTGCCTCTGTCCTCATTATCGGGACCGGCGGATTGGGATCTCCTGTTGCCCTCTACCTGGCTGCCGCCGGCGTTGGCCGAATCGGGCTGGTCGATTATGATCTGGTCGATTTTTCCAACCTGCAAAGGCAAATCATTCATGGAGAATCCCGCCTGGGGGACTTAAAAGTAGAGTCAGCCCGGGATCGGCTGCTGGATCTCAACTCGGAAATCCAGGTTGATATTTACAAAGAATTTATCACTTCAGAAAATGCATTTGAGATTGCAGAACCCTATGATTTGATCATCGATTGTACCGACAATTTTCCCACCCGGTACCTGGTGAATGATCTCTGTGTTCTGACCGGGAAACCCAATGTATATGGTTCGATTTTCCGGTTTGACGGTCAGGCAAGTGTGTTTTCTGCCGAGCAGGGTCCCTGCTACCGCTGTCTTTTTCCGGAACCTCCTCCTCCCGGAATGGTGCCCTCCTGCGCGGAGGGTGGAGTTTTTGGAGTTCTGCCGGGAACCATCGGCAGCATCCAGGCTGCTGAAGCGCTGAAGCTGATTTTGGGAATCGGCGAACCTCTAATTGGCAGGTTGCTGCTTTTCGATGCCCTGGACATGTCCTTCCAAACTGTCAAACTACAAAAGAATCCAGGGTGCATGATTTGCGGAGAAAACCCGGAAATCAGTGAACTGATAGACTACGAAGACTTCTGCGGAATGCCCGCCCACGATCATGATGCTGGCTCAGCAGGAAAGGATTGGGATATCACCGCTGGGGACCTGGCAGCTCAGTTAAATGAAGGAATTGATCTACGGCTGATTGATGTCCGTGAACCGCACGAACAGGAGATATCCAACCTGGACGGCTCAGAGTTAATTCCGCTGGGGCAATTTGCCTCCCGCCTTTCAGAATTGGACAGCGCCCAGGAAATCGTGATCTACTGCAAATCAGGAACCCGGTCAACCCGGGCACTAGAAATCCTGGTCAGCGCTGGTTTCAAGAAAGTTAAGAACCTGAAACACGGCATCAATGCCTGGGCGCTGGAAGTCGATCCCAGTCTACCTATTTATTGATCCGGATATCATCAACTGATCATTAAGAGACTGAGCCGAAGACGGGAGTGGTTGAGACTTGGTGACTTTGAGACTGGGATTATTCAACATCTATTATTAACCGAGGATGCCTTCTATACCACCACTCGAGGGAGAGACAGGAGGACTTGGTGATGGGGTGACTGAGTGAAAGGGACTGATTCCCCCTTCCAGCTGGAAGAGGGAGCCAAGAACTGTCCCTCGATTTCCCGCACCGCAGGATCTGGCGCTCCAGTTTCCAGTGCTCCCTCACCCGTCCTCGGGTGAGGATATATTCCAAAACGCGCCCGGAGACGGGCTCTCAGAGCATACGAGGTTTAAAAAACCAACCCTGGAAAATTATGACTGGATCCAATTGACAATAAAACTGACGCCTGAATTCAACCGTCAATTTGGATTATTGCCCACGAGAGGCTTTTATTTATTAATCTATCTTAAGGGGTGCACTGCACAAGTTGGAGCCCCATTTATTAATCCTATTTACATTCTAAATAATAAAAAAATAAGCATTATTGAACAAGTGCGCATTTAATGTTACATTTATTATGAGAACAATTTCACATAGCCTTCAATACAAGTTCATGCCAACAATAAATGTGACTCTTTACGGGGATATAGCTCACTACGGATCGGGAAAACACATCGCTATAATGGATTTAGATCTGCCAGAAGATGCTGTGATTGATACCCTGCTCCAAGAAATTTCCTTGCCGTCAACTGAGCGAGGATATCTTTTTGTTAACGCGGTCCTCTATGATGCCCCCGGACTGTACGCTTCAAGAAATGAACTTCTTCAGGAAGGTGCTCATATAGGAATCTTTTCTATACGACATATGTGGCCCTATCAATATCGAGATGGAATCCGCATGTCCGACTCCCTCAAAGCAGCCATGGAGGAAAGCGGACCAATGCAGAATACTTATCGAAAAACATAATTATTGGAATCAAACGATCCCTAAGGAGGAATGATGGCAAGAAAAATACTTAGAATAAATATGGGTGCTCTATCCTTTGCATACGAGGAAGTCCCCGGGAAGTGGGCAAAATGGGGAGGAAGGGGGTTGACGTCCGTCATCGTCGCCGATGAGGTTGACCCAACCTGCCACCCGTTAGGCCCCAACAACAAACTTGTCATTGCCCCCGGTTGGGTTTCCGGAGCACCGGCAGCACCCAGCAGCGGTAGAACTTCGTTTGGCGGGAAAAGCCCTCTTACTGGGGGAATTAAGGAGAGCAACTCCGGTGGTATAAGTGCACAAAAAATTGCCAAGCTAGGTCTGGCTGCCATCATTATCGAGGGAGTTCCCGAAAAAGGGAAGTGGTACACCCTGGCTATAACCAAGGATGGCGTATCCTTCGATAGCGCCGATGACATCCTCGGTAAGGGTATGTACGAAGTTGACGAAATACTGTGGAAGAAATTTTCCAACGAACCAGCAGTCATCGGCATCGGACAGGCTGGAGAGAAAAAATTATCTAATGCCGGTATTAGTGTCAACGACCCAGAGAACAAACCTGGTCGTTATGCCGGACGTGGCGGGTTGGGCGCAGTCATGGGTGCCCGAGGTATCAAAGCTATCGTGGTCGACGACACAGATGGTCCCGGAGTTGAGGTCGCAAACATGGACCTTTTCAAGACCGGCCGCAAGAAACTCACCGATGCCATCATGAGTCATGACCTGACTAAACCAGGTGGCGGTCTCAATCTATACGGAACCAATGTATTGATGAACATTATCAATGAAGCCGGTGGACTTCCTACCCGGAACTTCAGCGCAGGTCAATTTGAAGGCGCTTCTTTAATCTCTGGAGAAATGGTAGCAGAAATGGTTGAGAAGCGCGGCGGAGGCATGACCGGACACGGCTGCCACGCCGGCTGCATCATCAAATGCTCCAATATTTACCCGGACGAGAAAGGTGATGCTCTGGTCTCCTGTGTGGAATACGAAACCGCCTGGGCTTTAGGAGCCAACTGCGGTATCGATGACCTGGACTACGTTGCTCAAATGACGTATCAATGCAATGATCTCGGTCTCGATTCCATTGAAGCAGGAAACACAATCGCCATTGCTATGGAAGGTGGGGCATTGGAATTTGGCGACAAAGTAGGCGCGCTGGGATTATTTGACGAAATCCGAAAGATGTCCCCGCTGGGCCGCATTTTGGGCCAGGGAGTGGAAGCCACTGCGAAGGCTTATGGTGTGCACCGCGTGCCGACAGTGAAAGGTCAATCCATGCCAGCTTATGAACCCCGGGCGATCAAGGGTATCGGCGTGACCTACGCCACCACCCCAATGGGCGCAGATCATACTGCAGGATATACCATTGCTCCGGAAATTGCTGGCGTCAGCGGCAAGGTGGACCCGCTCACCGATGAAGGAAAAGCTGCACTATCGCTGACTTTCCAGGCAGCAACTGCTTTCATTGACAGCACAGGCTACTGCCTGTTTATTGCTTTCCCCATCCTCGATATTGAAACCGGCTTTGCCGGCATGGTTGAATCAGTTGCCGGCGTTATGGGTCTGGAAGCTGATGGTATAGATGCCATCGAAATGGGGAAGGAAATCCTCAAAGTGGAGCGGAATTTCAACAAGCAGGCTGGCTTTACTTCCGCGGATGATCGGCTGCCAGAATTCATGCGCTATGAAAAACTTCCTCCGCACGACGTGGTATGGACCATGCCCGATGAAGACCTGGATGAAGTCTTCGCATGGATGGATTAAGGTTGCAGTCAACAGGCATGCCCGAGTGAGGATGTGAAAGTCGAAGTCCGCGTTTTTGCCACCCTGCGCCGTTATCTTCCAGAACTGGGGATCGGTGAAGCCAGGGTAATGGATGTTCCAGATGGCACCACCCTGGATGAAATCAGGGTAATCCTGGAATTACCTGCAGAAGAGGTGAAAGTGATCATGGTCAATCACCTGCAGGCAGACCCGGAAGATCTGGCAGCGGACGGAGATCGAATAACTTACATCCCTGCTGTCGCAGGCGGCTGAGAATCACAAAGACCAAACCATCAAACAGCCTTGAGAGAATATCCTTTCCTCAAGGCTGTTTCTTTATTACAATAACCCTATGAAAACCTTTCAACATCAACTCTGGGGATTTGAGATTGACATTCCGGAAAACTGGCAGCATATGCAGTTCGGGGAAAAAGACGGTTTTGCAGAAGACCCGAAAGCCTTTCGTTCTGATTACCAGGGAGAGAAGTTGGCCCAGCTGTTGCTTAATGGGGAATGGAACAGCCTCAAGCAACCCATTCACGATATCTGGCAGAATCATGTGAGTAAAACCGCCTTGATGCTGGGGGCGAAAAACCTGGGATCTGCTGTCTGGGAAATGGGCGGGGTCCAAGGATATGAGGTGGAAATTGTCCTTCCCAAAAAAAGCCCGAATCGTCTTTGGGCTGGTATTCTTGAAAACGGGCTCATGGTATTAACTTTCCTGGTGCTGCATTTGAAAGATAATCGGGAGGAAATGGAACCGCTGCTCTCCAGAATTATATCCAGTCTAAGGTATGTCAATCACACCGATGGAATAATTTCCAATTCATATGGATTCCCTCTCCCCTCTCTTGCAAAACCAGTTGATCCACTTTTGATAATCGACGACATACAAGACCCGGAAAATTGGGAAGCGTACCAGGGGGAATTTAGCGTCGGTTCCTTACAGGCTTTTTATAACAGGGAACTGCCCAATTTTAACTGGCAGGTTAACCGCTACGTTCCTTTCCCAAATCCCGGGAATTTACCTTTCGCGAGGTTGATGGTTGAGAAAGATGATCTATCCTACTCCCTTGGGTTGCTTCCAGGTCCGGAGGAAGACCTCCTGGGTTATATAATGTTAAAGAAGAACCCGTAAGTTCTTATCTTGTCAATATACTGAATTGCAGTATATCCTCTCTTCGACTACCACCTCGTCTGCACTCGGTGTCCGCTCTGAGAGTTATTTAGTTTCGGTTCTCACCAGGTCCAAAACTCATTGAGCGGAGCGAAGTTCGCAGGACTGAGTGCAGTCGAAGAAAGAAGAGGTTGAGACTTGGTGACTCTGTGATTTTGAGACAGGGATTATTTAACATCAAATAATAAGTGCTCATTACTTGTCATCCTGAGTGAAACGAAGGATCCATACAGAGATCAAGAATCAAACAATCCCATATTAACGAATGGTTAGGCATTGGTAATTTGTACTCTTGGTGGATTCCTCGCCTTGCTCGGAATGACAAATAGGCAACAGGCATCTTGAGTAGCACGAACGAAGTGAGTGCGTATCTAAGGGAGCAACTTAATCTGTCATTGCGAGCTCTCCCTGAACGGACACGAAGTGGCAGTCAAAGGGGAGCCCTTCGGCACTTCCTTTGGTCGCAGGACAGGCGTGGCAATCTCCTCAATTACAGGAGATCGCTTCGTCGGCTTTACACCTCCTCGCGATGACAGATATTTGGCAGTTTCCTCAACGACACAACCGCCCGGGGATTACCCCGCCAGGGTTTTTGCCCCGAGTGTAATCGAGAATGAATTCGAAGGTGTATCGAAGGGTGAAGAAAATCACTTCTCCAGGGAAGCGGAAAATTGCTATAATTAATAAGTCGGTATCGTATTGGCAGGAGCTCCGCAGTATGGATCAACCCCGCAAAGAATTCATTTCCTGGCGCGAAGTAAATAAACTGGTCTCGGTAATCATTCCTCAATTTGAAACTATTTTTGATTCAATAGTTATGGTCTCGCCCAGCGGAATCATTCCAGCTGGTATGCTGGCCGCTGCTGCAGGGATTGAGGAGATGATGCTTGCCCAGGTGAGTTTTCCCCCAGATTCGGAACTGGAACAATCAAAATTACTCTCCTGGCCAAACTTCATTCATTTTCCGGAAAATGAACTGCTGCTTGAAAAGAAAGTTCTGATTGTCAATAATGCCTGGGGCGCAGGACGCACAACCTGGGCTATTCATAAACAGGTAGAGACTGCAGGCGGCATTCCCTACTCCTGTGTATTGCACTACAATCCCTACCGTAATTTATTAAAAATTAAACCAGATTATTACGGCGCGATCACAGATGCCTATATTGTTTACCCGTGGGATATCGATCAGGCAGGTCCAGCCCGTGTGCTTCTGGAAAATGGCGGACGGGGATAATTTACAAGAAGAAAAATCAGGGAAACAGAATCCAGAAAATTACTGCAATTCCCAATCCCAGCAATGTTCCCAAGAAGGCTTCACCGGGAGTATGTCCAAGTACTTCCTTAAGTCTTTTATGCTGAGAAAGTTTACCCTTGGCAATTTCCTCAATGATGGTATTGATCAATACCGCTTGCCGCCCGGCTTCCCGCCGGATCCCGGTTGCATCGTAAATAACAATCATCGCCAGGATTGATGCCACGGCAAAAACCGGCAAATCAAATCCCTTATACAACCCGATTGATAAAGCCGCTGCACTGACCATTGCAGAGTGGGAACTCGGCATACCGCCTGCCTGAAATAACAGGGCCCAGTTCCAAGTCCTCAACAAAATGAACTCAATTAACACTTTGAGGATCTGGGCAATAGACCAGGCAGTTAATGCAGCCAGCAATATTGGGTTTAAAAGGAGAATTTCACGCAGAGTCATTGTCCCCCTTCAGAACCTGTTCAACTTGCAGTTCAGCATTATCCAACAGGGAGATGCAATAGGAAGCCAGAGATTGACCGCGCTCAAAATACAGCAGGGTTTTATGCAAATCATTCTCTCCTGATTCCAGGGTGTTTACCAGCTCTTCCAGCTCCTGGAGAGCCTGTTCATAAGATAATTCTTCCAGTGGTTTAAATTTTATTTCGCTCACTTTGAGTTCCTTTAAATCCAATTCTCTTCTCGGTAGATACCAAACATATCTTTCATTACTTCGGTTATTTCACCCAGTGTAGCATAAGCATGGACAGCTTCCAAGATATGAGGCATGGTGTTTTCAGTTCCCTGGCAGGCAATGCGGAGCCGGTCTAATTTTTGCCCCACGCGTCCCTGATCTCGATCTTGCTTAACTTTATTGATCCGGCTGACTTGATTCCGGAAGCCTTCCGGATCCATTTTCAGCAAAGGAATTTCCGGCTCTTTTTCATCGAGATAAGCATTAACGCCAATTACCTGCCGGACTTGCTGGTCGATCTCCCTTTGATATCGGTAAGCCGAATCTGAAATTTCTCCCTGGAAAAAACCAACCTCAATTGCAGGCAGCACGCCGCCCAGATCCTGGATTTTTTCAAAATAGGCATAAGCCTGTTTTTCCATTTTGTTAGTCAGCGATTCGAGATAATATGATCCACCCAGCGGATCCACGCTGTTTATTACGCCGGATTCCTCCGCAATAATCTGCTGGGTCCTGAGGGCAATTGTAGCTGCGCGTTCTGATGGAAGGGCCAGCGCTTCATCCATGCTGTTGGTATGGAGAGACTGCGTACCTCCCAGTACAGCTGCCAACGCCTGCACAGCCACTCTGACTATATTTATCTCAGGTTGTTGAGCTGTCAAGGAAACACCGGCTGTCTGGGAATGGAAGCGCATCAACCAGGAGCGGGGATTCTTTGCCTGGTATGTATGGCGGATTTCTTTTGCCCAAATTCGCCGCGCTGCCCGGTATTTTGCAATTTCCTCAAAAAAATCGTTATGCGCATTAAAGAAAAACGACAGGCGGGGTGCAAATTCGTCAATCTCCAGACCCCGTTCAAGCGCCCAGCGCACATATTCAAAACCATCCGCAAGTGTAAAGGCCAATTCCTGGATTGCAGTAGATCCGGCTTCCCGGATATGGTACCCAGAGATGCTGATCGTATTCCAGAGCGGAACTTCCCGGGATCCAAAAGCTATCGTATCAGTTACCAGCCGCATAGATGGATCAGGCGGGAATATATATTCTTTTTGGGCAATATACTCTTTTAATATGTCGTTCTGCAGGGTGCCCCGCAGTTGATCCCTTTTCACCCCTTGATTTTCTGCTGCAGCGATATACATAGCCCAAATGATCGCCGCCGGGGAATTAATCGTCATGCTGGTAGATACCTGATCCAGGGGCAGGCCGTCCAGCAGCATCTCCATATCCTTTAAAGAAGAAATAGCTACACCACACCGTCCAAATTCCCCCTCAGCCTCAGGTGCATCTGTATCAAATCCCATCAGGGTCGGCATATCAAATGCCACAGAAAGACCTGTTTGCCCTTGTTTCAGCAGGTACTTAAAACGCTGATTGGTCTCCTCGGCAGTACCAAATCCCGCGAACATTCGCATGGTCCACTGCCGGGAGCGGTACATAGTAGGATGAACACCACGGGTGAAAGGGTATAAACCCGGATAACCGATTTCCTCATCAAAGCTGCTGCCATCCAGGTCTGCAGGCGTGTACAACCGGTTGACCACTTCCGAGCTTGTCGTAATGAATTCTTCCCGGCGTTCAGGAAACCGGTCAAGGGTGGGCTGGAGTGTTTCCTTCTTCCATTCCCCTAAATTTTTCCGGATTTCTTCTGATTCCTGTTGTTCAGGCATGCCTGGCTCCTTGCTTGATGCTCAAACTAATACCTAGAAATTATAGCACTCTTTAGGTGACCTAATTCCCTCCACCGGGCAGTGAGCCTGTATCACCAGCTATAAGAAATATACACCGTGGGTTATTTGGTATACTACCCACATGCAAAAACCCACTCACAATGATAACGCTTCTGCAGAACTGATTTTTGATTTACAGCAAGCAGTTCAGGAAGTCGCCTCCGATAAAATCACCCGTCTTTTGTACAGCACAGATGCCAGCATTTACCAGATAATGCCGGTTGGTGTGATCTGGCCCAGGGATAAAAACGAAGTCGCAGCAGTGGTTGAAATCGCCCGGAAACATAAAACGCCAGTTCTCCCTCGCGGTGCCGGAAGCAGCCTCGCCGGCCAGGCTATTGGCAAGGCTTTGATCATTGATTTTTCACGATACATGGACCAGGTTCTTGATCTCAACCCAGAACAAAACAGCGTGACTGTCCAACCGGGGATTATACTTGGCTTGCTAAACCGGGATCTTAAGGCGCATGGCTTGATGTTCGGACCCGATCCAGCCAGCGCAGATCGGGCGACCGTGGGAGGCGTGATTGGAAATAACGCGACTGGCGCCCACTCCATCCTTTATGGGATGGCGCACGATCATCTGCTTGAAATTGAAGGGGTTCTTTCAGATGCTTCCCAGGTCAATTTTAAATCAGTAAACGAGAATGAATTAAAGGCCAAAGGGCTGCAGAATTCCCTGGAAGGAAAAATTTACCACTCACTTCCATTAATTTTGGATCAATATCAGGAGGCTATCTCAACCCATTACCCTGATACGTTCAGGAATGTTGCTGGATACAATTTGAATGTTCTCGCCCAACAGGGAAATATCAATCCCTCTGTTCTCCTGGCTGGTTCAGAAGGAACCTTGGGGATTATGACCTCTGCCAAACTCAACCTTGTCCCCCGGCCCGAAAACACCTTCCTCTACCTGGTTCACTTCTCTGATTTAAAAGAAGCTTTGGAATCCGTACCCGCCATTTTAGAAACCAACCCCAGCGCGGTTGAATTGATTGACCGCATGTTAATTCAACTTGCAAAAGCAAACCCTGCCTACCGATCCCTGCTGTCTGCTATCCAGGGAGATCCTGCAGCAGTCTTAGTTGTTGAATACCAGGGAGAGGATGCCCGGCAACTTTCCGGCAAGGAAGGATTTTTGTCCAAGTTTGGATTTACTATCCCACTGCCGGACAAAAACCAGCAAGATCAAATCTGGAAAGCACGGAAAGTAGGATTAGGGATCCTGCAGAGCGCACGGGGTGACGCTAAGCCCACTACCTTTATTGAGGATGCTGCTGTACCGGTCAAGCACCTGGCATCATATGCCCTGGAAATTAAACGGTTCGCCAACGAAATCGGAGTGGGCTCAATTGCTTTTTATGCCCATGCCAGCGCTGGCTGTCTTCATATTCGTCCCCAGGTAAATCTAAAGAATGAAAATGGGCTGAAGCAAATGCGATTGCTGGCAGAAAAATCTCTGGAATTAGTGCTTAAATACGGGGGCACAACCAGCGGCGAACATGGTGAAGGTATTGCCCGCGGAGAGTTTATGAAGCAGCTTTATGGACCTGAACTCACTGCTGCTTTCCGGCAGGTCAAGGAAACTTTCGATCCTGACTATCTGTTTAATCCGGGCAAAATTATCGATCCCCCGCCCATGGACAGCAGCCATCTCTTGCGCTATGGACCAGATTACCGGGCCCTTCATAAACCGCAAGAAACATTGCTGGATTTTCAGAAAGACCAGGGATTTGACCGAGCGGTGGAAATGTGCAACGGAGCCAGCGTCTGC
>JAIORG010000216.1 GCA_021108255.1 Anaerolineales bacterium
TCAACCAGAAAAAAGACCTCATATCCCTGGACAAAAGCTGCCCTGGCTGAAGTCTCGCAGCATAAATGTGTCATTACTCCACCAATTACCAGTTGGTCAACCTCATATGTATTCAGCACAGCTGCCAAATCAGAGTGATAAAAAGCATCATACTGGGATTTGATTAATACCTCATCCCTGGTTATGTTCAAATCCGGATGAATATCTGAAAGGCCGTGACTATCGGTAATCAGCTCCGACCACCAGGAACCCATCATCCCGGCATCCTCAGCTGTGTTGATATGTTTGGTGGCAATAACTGGCCGTTTTTTTGATCTGAAAAATGAAACAGCTTGATTGAGTCCGGGCAATATTGCCGTTGAACTGGGGATATACGCGTGCGAATCCGGATTCAGGAAATAGCCCTGCATATCCAGGATCAGCAAGGCTGCCCGTTCAACATCAAACAACTGATACTCTGCCTTTTCTGACCAAGCGTAAGCATTAAGCCATTGCCTGGACAGTTCATTAATTGTTTCTGGAGAAAAATACTGCTCTTTCATGAGGAAAATTGTAGCACACAAAACGGCCAGGTATCTTTCTCCAATCAAGCATTTAACCAATTACTTATAATAAGAAAGTCCCGTGAAATCACGGGACTTTTGCTGCCAGGCTGGCCAGACATAGAATCAAACTAATAAATTGTAATTCAAGTACCTCAGTCCAATTACTGAACCTATCCTTTGAACTTGCCGCTTTAAATCGACGTGGCTTGTTCTGGTTTCCGCATTCTGGGCAAACTCTTCGAAATGGACTGGAATTTGGCAGGCCAAGTAGTTAATGACCGGATCAATGTAACCACCATCACGGCCAATCCAACAACACCGCCGGCGACCAATAAGCCAGTCTTCACCTTCTTGCTTTTGGTTCTCTTCGCCATTTCCTGGTCCAATCGCGAACGAAGATCTTCCACAAATGCGATTCGGGGGCTGATCGGCTGAAAAACCTCCTGCAAGCGCCCTTCGATTCTCAACAAATCCCTGGACAAATTACCTTTTTTAACCATACTTAACTCACCCTTTCGTCTACCGGGTAGGCAACAATGCCTATTGTTCCGGGACCTAAATTTGCTGCTATTGCGATTGACAACTCTTCAACAAATAGCTCTTTTATATTCAAAATACCCTTTATCCGTTCTGAAATTTCCAGGGCGGTGTCGAGATCATGAGCATGAATAATGGCAGCATTAATAACCTTTTCGCCCATTCTGTCAGCCATTTCCTGTAAAATAAAAGCCAGTGATGCCTTGCGAGTTCGGACTTTATCGACAGCCGCAAGGGTTCCTTCCTTGAGTGTAATGATTGGTTTAATATTCAAAACGGAAGCCAGGATAGCCTCCAGTTTTTTTACCCGTCCGCTTTTCTGGGCAAACTCCAGAGCATCCAGAGTGAAAATTACTTCTGAATGATCTCTAATCTGCTCCAGACGTTTGATGATCCTTTCAATCCCAGCTCCTAGCCGGTCCATTTCCCTGGCTTCCCGGCACATATATCCCTGAATACCTGTACCTGACAGTGTGTCAAAGGGTAATATTTGATAAGGTTCATCCGTCAATTCCTGGGCCGCTATCACTGCCGATTCATACGTACCGGAAAGTTTGCCGGTCAGATGAATGGATAAAATCACATCCCCGGGCTGCGCAATTTTCTGGTAAAGCTCAATCACTCTATGAGGTGATGGCTGGGATGTTTTCGGTATCCTGCCGGTCTTTTTTACCCAGCTGTAAAATTGATCAATGTTTATATCCACATTTTCAAGGAAAACTTTGTCATCCATGTGAACATTGATCGGGATGATATCTATCTGGTATTCTTTGATCCATTCAACCGGCAAATCACCGGCGCTGTCCATCACAATTCTTAACATTTTTTCCTTTTAATCAAAGCTTGTAATCATCTCTAAGTGACTCTAATGTTCGGTGGTAGAGAGCTTTGATTGCTCCTTCTGTGCGATCCATTATCTCACCAATTTCAAAATTCGTTAATCCTTCCACGTGCTTCAGGATCAACAATTCCTTCCGGTCTTCGGGCAAACCGCGGATGATCCCCAGCAGCGCGTTAGTTTCATCCATCTTTTCGATCTTCTCTTCCACTGACCCATCCATTGTAGGTGGAGGGTATTGATCGAGCAGGGAAATTTCATCGGTTTTTTCACTGTCCCTGTACCAGTTTACAACCAGGTTATGAGCAATTCGATACAGCCAGGCTGAAAACGGATATCCACGGTCTTCATACCTCTCGATATGATTTAAGGCTCGTAAGAAAACCCGGGAGCAAATATCTTCCGCATCTTTGCCATTGCTGGTCCGAAAATAGATATAGTTGTAAATCTGATCAATATACTTTTCGTATAAAGCGCCGAATGCTTCAGCATCACCATTAGATGCCAGTTTTATCAGATCGCTTTCAGATTTAATCTCTAAATCAGAACCTGAATTACTACTCATAACACTTCCAACGCGATTAGGTTACTCATCTTGAGCAAGTATAACACAGCATTAACAAAGCACAATTTTCAAAGCATTGCCGTTGAATCCCTATCAGTTATACTTATCTTTAAGCACAATTGATCAAACCCACCAACGGCAATCTCCACTGGTTGATTGACCAGGAAGCAGAACGATTGTTCCCTGCCTCTCAATCCTGACAAAAGTTTTTCGATCTCACCTCCTCGATTAGTGTAAAATAATAATGACGAACTAAACAAAATCCCTTCATATCTTATTCAGGTTGGGACGAAACATAACTCCTAAAAACAGGTATCCTGCATGAAAAATCCTTCTTATTCCCTACCTTATCCGCGAAAAAGGCTAGCCCGTTTCTGCATCCGCGCAATTTTCAGATTTCTGCTCCTGATACTCTTCCGGATAGAACTCAGTGGAAAAGAAAATTTCCCAAAAAAGGGTCCCCTGCTGGTTGTCGGCAATCACACGGGAGCTATGGAAGTGATTCTGCTTAATGCGTATTCCCCCAGGCAGATTGAAATGCTGAGCGCCGCAGACACCCCAGTTGAAAAAGTCACAGAAACAATCAGTAATCTATACGGCACCATTCCACTCCACCGGGGATCGTATGATCGGGCAGCTTTAACTAAAGCTCTGGATGTCCTCGAGCAAGATGGAATTGTTGGTCTTTTCCCGGAAGGAGGTATCTGGGAAGAGGGGAAACAAAAACCGCTATCTGGGATTTCCTGGTTGAGCTACCGTTCAGGTGCGCCAATACTCCCGGTAGGCTTTAATAATACAACTGGGGCACTTAATGCCGGATTAAAGTTAAAAAGACCTCACTTAAAAATGAACGTCGGCCAAATCCTTCCAGCTGCCAAACTTTCTCAAGGTATGCCAAAAAAAACCTATTTTCTAAAATACGCCGCACAGGTAATGGATGCAGTCTATGCGTTGGTACCTACCGAGGATAATGCATCCGAAACAGGAATCATTAATGAATATTTTGAGATGGAACTTTACCTGAAAGATAAAATAGGCAAAACCCTGGAATTGCCCGGGGAACTCCAATTTCAGCAAGCTTCCCAGCTGGCGAAATTTCTGCACCGGCCGGCAATTCTAGACATATTTGAAACAAATCTAGAACTTCCAGTTCATTCCATTCAGATTCTGAAGGAAAAACCACCTATCTCAGAATTGATTCAAGCTCTGCAATCAATTCTCCTCTATTTGGAAAATGAAAACCCCTATCTGCTCACCTACCGGTTTGGTATCAAGGGAGGGCTGGCAATGCAGCAAGGATTGGGAGAGCTGCTTCGTATCCTGGAATGGTGCTCCAGGAATAACCATCAGGTCACCATCACTCCCGTACGCCGCTACTATTCCCTCAAGGAAGAACGGGAGATCATCGAGAGAGATCAAGAACTTTATCAGCCCTGGATGTAATCTCTCTATCTTCATCTATTTGACCACTAAATCAATTTCTGATCCTTATCGTACTGTCCACTCAAAGGGCCGGATTCCTGTGTTAAAATAGTAGTGCTTGTGTTTTTATCATTGACATTGGAGAAATCACTTGGCGAAGGGAAAAACATCAGTAATTCAGGCTGCAGGGGGAATCATCTGGAAAGAAGAGGGACAGCAGAAAAAACTCGCAGTTGTTCATCGTCACAAACACAACGATTGGTCCCTTCCCAAGGGAAAGCTGGACCCTGGTGAAAGTTGGAAAAAAGCTGCTCTCAGGGAAGTCCTGGAAGAAACCGGGTGTATAGGCAAAATCCAGAAGTACGCCGGGAGCATCTCCTACGTTCTGAATGGAAAACCAAAAGTTGTCCTCTTCTGGCACATGAAAATTAAGAGCTTTGCCCCCGAAAAGATGAACGGCGAAGTTGATGAAGTTCGTTGGTTAACTGTGGAAGAAGCCCTGGAACTCATAGACTACGAGGATGAAAAAGACCTCATCCAGACCAGTCCTTACAAGCGGAAAAAAGGAACCTGAGTCATGATTAATGTCCTTGTGCTGGGTGCTGCTGGATTCATAGGGGGACATATCGCCAAAAAAGCACAGGATGTCGGTTGGAAAGTCTACGGTTTCCGAAGAAATTCAGCAGCAGCAGGTCATCTCCAAAATCAGCAGATCACCTGGGTGGAAGGCGATCTTGGTAACCTTTCTTCTCTCAAGGCAGCCATGGTTGGTATGGATTATGTCTTTCATGCAGCCGGCTATTACCCTACTGACTATGATCCCCGAAAAGTCTCCCGGCAAATTAGTTTTGCAGCTGAACAAATGAAAAATGTACTCCGGGCAACCAGAGAAGCCGGTGTAAAACGGTTAATTTACACCAGCACATTGGCCACCATCGGGTTACCTCCTGAAAATGAAAGCCGGCTAGCAGATGAGCGGGATTTTTACCGACCCGGATCCCTTCCTGAAAATGGGTACTACGAAGCAAAATGGGCCATGGAAAAAGTTGCTCTTGAAGCAGCAAGGGTCGGTTATGACATTGTTGTGCTAAATCCGACAACAGTCTTCGGCCCTGGAGATGTCCATTGCAGCACAGGCCAAATTCTGCTTTTGATCGCCGAGGGAAAAGTGAAGGCTATTCCCCAAGGCACGATAAACATCATTGATGTTCGGGATGCAGCTGCTGCTCATATCAATGCAGCCCGGATAGGCAAAACAGGTGAGCGGTATATCCTGGGAGGAGCGAATTATTCTATCTTGGAAGCAGCTGGTGTCATAGCAGATATTGCTGGTACCAAACCGCCAAGATTAACCCTCCCAGACTGGGTTCTCAATTTTTACATCCGCCTGGCCGATTTCTTACCCTTCATACCCTACCCTCCATTTCATATCAGGGCTTACAAACAATGGCAAGGGTATAACATAGACAAGGCCAAAAGAGAATTAGGCTTGCAATCCCGCTTCCTGGAAGAAACCGTTCGGGATAGTCTGCGTTGGTTCAGTCAGCACGAGATCCTTTAATTCACTTAATCTTCTACTGTAGAGACCTCCGAGGTTTTATAAACCTCGGAGGTCTATTGGTTAGTGGTGATGGTGATCATCATCCATGGTCATTGGCCCCAGCAGCTTGCGCAGCGACCCAAAGCTATACTGTTTCTTTGCAATCAGGGATGATAGGATCGTTGTTAGCGGAACCGCGGCAATTAACCCCAGCGAACCGACCATTGTCCGGACAACTTCCTCCGCTACATATTCCAGGTTTAGTAAATATCCAATCTGTGCTCCAGATATTGAGAACAAGAGAAACATCGGCAAGGCTGCTCCAGCATAAGCAAGAACCAGGGTATTCACCGTGGCAGCAACGTGATCCTGCCCTACTCTCATCGCCCGGCTGTAAAGTTCCTTAACCAACAACCCTGGATCAAGATCGTACAGCTCAAACACAACGGAAGCCTGGGTGATTACCAGGTCATCCAGAACACCTAAAGCGCCAATCAGCATACCTCCCAATACCAGACCTTGCATGTTAATAGTTACTTCAGATTGCTGAATTAAGAACAATGCATTTTCATCTCCAAAGCCGGTCAGCCTGGTCAAGTTAACAAAGTAATTTGCCAACAAAGCAGTCAGGATCAATGAGGCAAGCGTCCCCAGAACAGCAGCATGGGTTTTTAAGGTCCATCCATAAACCAGGTAGAGTGTAACCGCTAGCAGGAAAAATGCACCGCTGACGGTGATCAACACCGGGTCCCTTCCCTGCAGGATTTGAGGAGTGATATAAAAAATAATTACTGAAAGGCTGGCCACCATCCCCAACAAACTCCTGACTCCTTTCCAACCGCTTATCAGTACACTGAAAAACACAAATGTGCCAAACAGGATCAACAAGGGACCGGTACGGACAAAATCCAGGAATCGGGCCTGGATCAGATTATCAACTCCCCGTCTGAGTGTTAATATCACCTTATCCCCGGGTTTAAGGTTCAATCCCTCAGGGCGAAGCTGATGTTTTCCATAATCGACAGTTATCTCTAAATCCTGGTATTCTCCCTCCAGTAGTTTCACTTTCAGTACCTGGTAAAGCTGAGTCACTTCTCCCAGCTGGGTTTCTCCTTCTTCCAGGATTTCCAGGATTTCTCCTTGAATCGCGTCGCTTCCATATCCTAATACCGGTCCCTCTTGAGCCTCTTCAGAATCAGTAGAAATTAAACCAGGCAAAACATAAAAAATAAATCCAGCAGCAGCCAGAGAGATCACCAAGCCGATGATAATTACCTGTATAAAACCTTTATTCATAGTTGGACTTCCTTGTCAGAAGATTATTGACAGCCAGAAAGAGTATACCAGTGATGATTATGAGTAATCGTTGAATTATTAAGACCTTAAATTCAAAAATAATGTATCACAAATTAACCGTGTCCCATTAATCGATTATCCCTAGACGATAAAATTATATAAGGAGCAGTCTTTAATTGGACTTCTCTTTTATTTTTTGGTTATTAATATTTACCGGTTTTTCATACATTATTGTTAATTTATTACGCCCTTATATACTATTGTTTCTGCAACCTTCTCTGGTATCTCTCGTATATACTTATCAGTGCCATAATTCACAAACCTTTCTAAAACATTCGGAGGAATAAATGGAAGAAAATAACTTGCCCGCTCCACAACCTGCAGCCAGGAAACGCTCCCGATCCTTCTTCTGGCCCATCATCCTGATTTCATTCGGGGTGCTGATGCTCTTAAGCAACCTGGGCATTGTGCCCTGGACTACCTGGAATCTGCTCTGGCGCTTCTGGCCTTTAATTTTAGTCGCCGTTGGTATTGATGTTCTAATCGGTCAGCGATCCGCCGTCGGTTCTGTGATCAGCGCTTTTCTTATCCTGGCTCTGGTTGGAGCTGCTGCTAGCGCGGTATTCTTTGCTGAACAGCTGCCATTTTTATCCCGCTATGTCAATGAAGCTCCCTGGCAAACCGACCACGTGGAACAAGCGCTGGAAGACTACGAATCTGCTTCCATCCTGATCGACTGGACCAGCCAGCCAGGAACTCTGGGGGCGCTGAACAAATCAGGGAACCTGATTGAAGGCGACCTCACCTACCAGGGAGATTTGATCTTTGATGTTCAATCACGGGGATCTGAAGCAGATATCCTTCTGGATACCCGGTTAATTGAAAATTGGGGAATAATTCCTTTCCAAACCAGTCCAGATGCAGAATGGGATATCTTCCTGACCCCGGAAATTCCTCTTGATCTCACTCTGGACACAGGATCAGGAAGCTGTGATTTTGACCTCAGCGGACTTATTCTGGAAGATTTCTTTCTTGACAGCGGGTCCGGTTCAATAAACCTAGTCCTGCCAGAAGAGCAATCCTATCCAGTGAAGATCGACAGTGGTTCAGGAAGCCTGCGGATTACCATTCCTGAAGATACAGGAATCCGGGTAAGGATAGATTCAGGCAGTGGTTCTTTCAACCCCGGGGGTCGTTTCGAACTGGTCAGCGGCGACCATGATGGTGATGGTATTTGGGAAACTAATAATTTCAGCTCGGCCCTTGACACCATAGAGATGTCGATTGACCAGGGTTCCGGTTCAATCACATTCCGCTAACAAATAAATTCCCCAAAACTACCTAAGCACATCAAATTTAATATCTTAAAACCCTCGGGGATAAATGTCTCCGAGGGTTTTTGTTTTGATATTCCCAATAATAATCCAGGGTGAATTGGGCAAAGAGAATAACTACATCCTTACCCCATCCGGCCAGTAATGTAGGCTTCAGTTAACTCATGATCAGGGGTAGTAAATAATTTTTCTGTAGGATTAAATTCAATTAATTCACCCAGCCAAAACAATCCTGTTTGATCTGACACGCGAGCTGCCTGCTGCATATTATGAGTGACGATCACGATCGTATATTGCTCTCGCAGTTCCCGGATTAAATCTTCTACTTTCCGGGTATCAATAGGATCCAGCGCTGAACAGGGTTCATCCATCAAGATCACTTCTGCTTCTACTGCCAGGACTCTTGCGATACAAAGTCGCTGCTGCTGTCCCAAAGATAAACTAAATGCATCCTCATTTAAGTGATCTTTTACAGTCTCCCATAGGGCAGCTCTCCTTAAGCTTTTTTCCACAACCTCCATCAGATCGCTTTTTTTTCTTGAATACCCCAGCACTCGAGGGCCATAAGCAACATTGTCAAATACAGATTTTGGGAAAGGATTTGGTTTTTGAAATACCATCCCTACTCTTTGCCGAAGTTGAGCCAGATCCATTTCCTCGGCATAGATGTTTTCTCCTTCCAAAATCACCTGCCCCTCAAGTCGTATCCCAGAAATAGTATCGTTCATTCGGTTCAAGCAGCGCAAGAATGTTGATTTGCCGCAGCCCGAAGGACCAATGAGCGCAGTAACTTCACAAGGTTTGATATCCATGCTTATCTGACTCAAAGCCCGGAATGACCCGTAAAAAAAATTAAGATTCCTGATAGTAAAAGTATTGTCCTGGGCATCCATAACGAAAATTATATACTATTTACCAGATGGAAACCAAATATTGTCTGCTATAAGACCGGCATTATCTTTCTATCTACCATCAAAATACTTTTTCGCCAAAAGTATCAGCTATGTCAATTCCAATTTGAAATTACTCCAGAGGCTCAGTCACTTGTTTCCCCCCTCCTTTCAGAATATAATCGTAGGGATGAAAACTTCCAGTATTATCCTTCTTGCAATTTTTCTTCTCCTCTTAATTACACCAGGCTGTTCTCTCCTTTCGGAATCCTCAGAGAATCCATCTGATCAATTTACAACCATAGAAAACAAGGGATCGGACACCATCGTGAATCTAGCCCTCGCCTGGGCAGAAGAATACCAGGTA
The DNA here is from genome assembly GCA_021108255.1 of Anaerolineales bacterium. GTDB lineage: Bacteria > Chloroflexota > Anaerolineae > Anaerolineales > UBA11858 > B10-G9. The sequence goes on from JAIORG010000216.1 coordinate 9,335, forward strand.
ATAAACCCCAATGTGAGACTCTCGGTCACGGGTGGAGGTTCTGGCACAGGGATTGCCGCCTTAATTAACGGGACAGTAGATATTGCCAACGCCTCCCGGCGAATGAAAATCGAAGAGAAAGAAAACGCCGTTGCCAACGGATCAGATCCTGTGGAATTTGTCATAGCCAGAGATGCTATCGCTATTATTGTTCACCTGGAAAATCCGGTTAACAATTTGACTTTGCAGCAACTTTCAGACATTTACAGCGGAAAGATTAATAACTGGCAGGAGCTTGGTGGGGAAAACCGGCCAATCGTCCGCCTTTCAAGAGAAACAAATTCCGGAACCCATGTTTATTTTTTAGAAGAAGTCGTCAGATTGGGCGAGAAGGATAACAAAACGCTTTTTTCCCCTGATACATTGCTCCTGCCTTCCTCTGAAGGCATCGGAGCTGAAATCAGGGAAAATCCAAACGCAATTGGTTACGATGGACTCGGTTATGTAACGGATGAGATGAAAGTCATCGGGGTGTCCGCGGTAGATAGTAAGGAATATATCCTGCCCTCGGCTGCAACAGTCAACAGCGGAAAATACCCAATCGCCAGAGATTTATACATGTATACCAATGGTACCCCTACTGGCGCTATCGCAGATTATCTGGATTGGATCCTCTCGGAACAAGCTCAAGAAATTGTCACCGAACTCGGCTTTGTGCCAATTTTAGATTAGTTGGCAAAGAATGATAATAAACTAGAACTAATGTGAGTGGCTTTCAATAAATATGGATAAAAATATAACAAGGCATGAATCATTAATCACCTTTTTTATCAAGAGTACAGGGTACTCAGCCATTGTGTTTGTGGGAATGATATTCATCTTCTTGCTCCTGGAAGGTCTGCCTGCAATCCAAAAAGTTAATTTAGCGACCTTGTTTTCTTCCCGCTGGTACCCGATAGAGGATTATTTCGGTCTTCTGCCTTTAATTGGCGGATCCCTCATTATCACCCTGGGAGCAATTTTAATAGCTGTGCCTTTCGGAATAGGCTCAGCAGTTTATTTATCTGAAATTGCGCCGCGTTGGGTTCGGGATTTGATGAAACCCTTCATTGAAATTCTCGGCGGACTTCCCTCGGTTGTTTTGGGTTTTTTGGGCATGCTGATTTTATCTCCATTTCTGCGGAAATTATTAGAACTTCCCACCGGATTAACAGCACTAACCGGATCGATCCTGCTGGGAGGTATCGCCATCCCCACAGTTGTTTCTGTTGCCGAAGATGCTCTCGATGCTGTCCCGAAATCATTCCGGGATGCTTCCCTCGCAATCGGCGCTACAGAATGGCAGACAATTTGGAGAGTTACTCTGCCTGCCGCCCGTTCTGGTGTTCTTACCGCCATTATGCTGGGAGTTGGCCGGGCTATTGGGGAAACCATGACGGTTATGATGGTTACCGGTAACGCCCCTATCCTGCCGAAGGGAATTAACGATCTGTTCTCACCGGTCAGAACAATGACAGCAACAATAGCTGCTGAGATGGGTGAAGTTGCCAGCGGCAGCGTACACTATCATGTATTATTCCTTATCGGCATCGTTCTATTCCTGATCTCACTAATAGTAAATATCACAGCTTCTGCAGTCGTGTTTCGTCAAAAAAAACGACAAGAAAGGATTCTCTCCTAACCTATGAAATCTTCTTCTCACCTCAGGTACAAACAGCAACAATTTGGTTTCAGCCTGCTGACAATCATGACCTTTTTAACTATCATCCCTATTGCCGGGGTGGTGATATATATTCTTGTCTTGGGCACACCTGCAATTAGCTGGGAATTTATTTTCGGATTTCCCCGGGGAGGTATGCGGGAAGGCGGCATTTGGCCAGCAATTGTAGGCACTTTTTACTTGACCCTGGGTACAGCTGCTTTCGCGGTTCCCATAGGAATAGGAGCGGCAATTTACCTTTCAGAATATGCTCCTGATAACAAAGCAACTCGATTAATTCGGATTGCCATCATCAACCTGGCGGGGATACCGTCAGTTGTGTATGGCTTGTTCGGATTGGGATTATTTGTCCTTTTCCTGCAATTTGGAACAAGCATTTTAGCTGGTTCTCTCACTCTTTCCATCATGACTTTGCCAGTTATTATCAGCACCACAGAAGAGGCATTAAAATCAGTCCCGCAGGCATTCCGCACTGTGAGCATCTCTGTAGGTGCAACAAAATGGCAGACAATCCGGAAAATAATCCTACCCCAGGCTCTACCGGGAATATTGACCGGCGTCATTTTAGGGTTGGAACGGGCTGCTGGTGAAACCGCACCCATTCTGTTTACTGTTGCTGCCTTTTTCCTTCCCCGTTTGCCGTCTTCTCCCCTGGACGCAACCATGGCGCTTCCCTATCATCTTTTTGTGATCTCAACTCAAGTTCCAGGCATGCCCATAAAAATTCAGTACGGGACAGCCCTGGTTCTTCTGGTATTTGTACTCAGTATGAATATAATCGCCACTACAATACGGTCCAGGGCCCGAGCCCGACGTCAGTGGTAACTGAAAAAAATTATGAACAAAATTTCGATCCAAAATTTTTCCCTTCAATATTCCGATGGAACGGAGTCATTACGAAATATCTCTCTGGAAATTCCTGCCAATCAAATCACTGTCCTTTTCGGACCCGCCGGGGGGGGGAAATCCAGTTTATTGAGGGTTCTTAATCGATTAAATGATTTAGCTGACGTTACCCATCAGGAAGGTAAAGTCCTTCTGGATGGTGAAGACATTCTGAGTCTAAAAACAGACGTTATCGCTCTCAGACGAAAAGTTGGAATGGTCTTTGCCCGACCGGTTGTACTTCCTTTTTCCATCCGGGAAAATCTGACCTACGGTCTGGAAGTAGCTGGAGAGAAGGACAGCGACCGTATTAATGGCTCGGTAGAGAACAGTTTACAACAAGCAGCTCTTTGGGATGAGGTAAAGGACCGCCTGGATGATCCAGCAATTGCCCTTTCAGGGGGTCAGCAGCAGCGGCTATGCCTGGCACGAGTTCTGGCACTGGAACCTGAGGTGATTTTGCTCGATGAGCCAACCTCCGGGCTGGATCCCATCTCTACCGGAAAAGTTGAAGAATCTCTCCAGGGACTGAAACAAGACTATACTATAATTCTTGTTCCCCACTCAGTTCAGCAGGCAGCCAGGACAGCAGATTTAGCTGCCTTCCTGCTTCAGGGTGAACTGGTTGAGGTCGCATCGGGAGATACCATGTTCACCAATCCACGGGATCAACGAACTCAAGATTATGTTCAGGGTAGATTTGGATAACGTTTTACTATCAATTTGTTTTTTAGGTCTCACTTTGATTACACACCCGGAAACAGGGTAAAGAGGTTTATTATGCCAAGAGAAATAAGAGAAACTTTAGACAGGAAAATCGAGGACCACTTTAAAGTAATTACAGACCTGGGGAGTATTGTAGAACAAGCTATCCTGGGCTCAGTTGATGCTCTCCATCACGGTGATATGGAATTAGCTCGAGAAATATATAACAATGATCAGATCATCAATAAAAAAAGATACGAGCTTGAGGCAAGCGCATTGATCACAGTGGCAACCCAGCAGCCAATGGCTATCGACCTCCGCATTCTTGCCTCAATCCTAGATATCGCAGGAGAATTGGAGCGCATAGGAGATTACGCAAAGGGGATTGCCCGAATTGCAATGCGCCTGGGAGATCAAACACCACTTCAGCAAATGGTTCATCTCCAAAAAATGGCTGAGTTGACTGCGGACATGCTTCATCGGGCAATTGGGGCTTTTGTAGAACTGGATGAAAAAACTGCTCTATCCATCCCCAAAGAAGACGATCAAATTGACATTCTCTACAACAAGGTGTATCAGGAATTGCTGGATTTAATGATCAACGATCGGGACAATATCGACCGGGCAACTTTCCACCTCTGGGTCGCTCACAACCTGGAACGAGGAGCTGATAGAGTGACCAATATTTGTGAAAGGACTGTGTTTACCACCTCCGGGGAATTAATTGAATTTGATCGATCAGATGATGAATCAGAAGCGTTTTAGCTCCAAGATACAGGAAGTGTAATCCTTTAAGGATTACGCTTCTTCAACATTAAAATAATGAAATTCTTTGACGGACACAACGATATTCTAAATAAAATCACCAATGCCGGGGATCACCTGGACTCCCGGGCATTCCTTGAACGGGGAGACGGGCACCTGGATTTTCCCCGCGCCTGTCACGCTGGATTTATGGGAGGATTTTTTGCAGTCTATACTTCCAATCCCCCTTCAGTGCCTACAGCCGAAGAAAGGATAACCTTAACCGATAATGGGTATTTAGTCTCATTCCCTCCCCCTCTCGAATATGAATACGCTCATCAATCAGCTCTGGATATGATCAGTCTGCTGGAGAAGATCGAAAGTGACTCTGGAGGAAATTTTAAAATTGTTACCAGCAACCAGGATCTGGAGTACTGCCTGGAAAATGAAATTATGGCAGCTGTGCTCCACCTGGAAGGCGCAGAACCAATCCTTCCCTCCCTTGAAAACCTTTCCTCATTTTATGAAAAAGGGATGCGTTCACTGGGCATCACCTGGAGCCGCCAGAACAAATTTGGTTCTGGGGTTCCTTTTCAATACCCCGGGTCTCCCGATACAGGACCCGGGTTGACAGAAGAAGGAAAAAACCTGGTAAAAGCCTGCAACGATCTGGGCATTCTAATTGATCTAGCTCACTTGAATGAAAAAGGATTCTGGGATGCAGCTTCCCTTTCCACTGCCCCTCTAGTTTCCACTCATACCGCTGCCCACGGGATAATCCCAAAATCCAGAAACCTGACTGATACCCAGCTAAAGGCCATTGCCGAAACCAACGGTGTGGTTGGGGTGATTTTTTCCGTCAACGACCTGGATGGTGAGAGCAGACCTAAAAAAGATGCTCCGATCTTATCAATTATCCATCATATTCGTTATATAGCAGATCTAATCGGTCCGGAACACGTAGCTTTTGGATCAGATCTGGACGGCACACTGATCCCTTCAGAATTGGGAGATGTATCTGGTTTTCCTGGGCTTATTCAGCTTCTAATTGAGGATGGCTTCTCACCCTCAGCAATGGAGCAAATCTGTTATAAGAACTGGCTCCGGGTTTTGAAAGAGACCTGGATATCCTGAATATTTTCTAAATTCATTTTTTCTTCAAGCTGATGAATTTGTTCAGAAATTCAGAATCTCTATACAGTGAAATAAATACTTGTTTTACACATCAACAATACAATTTACCGTTTTTATCGCTCCTGTGTCTTTAAAACACCTCCTGAACGCCTTTTAATGGCCATTATTAATCTAATATAGCCCTAAAACTTGAAATATTGATCAAAAATCATAAGGGATCATCTGAAAAGACTGCCTTTGCAAATAAAGGACAGGTTCCTTTATTGACTGAACCCCAAAACCAGGGCACTCAGCTCCTGTCCTGAGCCCTTCGACTACCCCTTCGCACTCGCAAAGTGTCCGCTCTGGGAGGGCTAATGACATATTAATCCAAGCCCCCATCTGGGGGCGCCGTTTTTAGCTCTATGATTTTGCACAGCACCCTGGCGGGGGGCATCATAGGGTAGACAGGGAAACAGGGCTTTTTCGTCTCCAGACTATCACCCTGGTTAACTTATCTCATTATGGATCCTTCGTTGAACTCAGGATGACAAACCGGGGAGAAGTCCTACTTTAGTGGGACTTGCGTTCCATAGCCCGCGGCTTTAGCCGCCGGGTGTTTATATAGAATTCAGGATATTGCCACGTTTACTTCGGTCGCCCGCAACGACACATTAATCCAAGCTCCCACCAGGGGACGCCGTTTTTAATACAAAGAGGCTGCGCTAATTACTTTTAGCGCAGCCTCTTTGTGAGTGGTTTTTACTCTCCATCAATCAAATTGTTCAACATCAATTAACACTGCTTGCACAACCTGGCGCCAGAGATATTCATCCAGGATCTCGCTATACTCCTTGCAAGTAAATAGTGTCAGCCAATCCTGATCCTTGTGCTCCAGAATGCTCAGGTCGTCAGCGGAAACCAGGTCTCTAACTCTTACCTGATAGGTGTATTTCAACCCATTAGCATAAAGAATAATCTCATCTCCCCAGGATAAGGTTCCCAGATCTACAAACGGGCCAGGAAGACCATTTGGTAAATAGGCGTGTCCTGTTATTACGGTATTGCCATACCACGAGGGATAGGCGGTACCTTCTAACCAACCAGCTTGGTTCCACAACCAGGTTAGGTCCCAACCTTGTTCAGACTGTTGAACGCTGACTATCGGTACTGATAGATTTAGTTTGGGAATTTCAACCTGCAACCCATCCATGGCCCCATATGTTTGATTATCAGATTGAATTGGAAGTGGAGTTACTTTACCCGGAGCAAACCCGGTATCCGGCAGCGCAGGAATTCTGATCCTAGCACTATCACCTGTGCCGTAGATATTCACATTGCTCAATGGGTCGTAATATCGCTCAGTTGAGAGCGGGTTATGGGTAGATTGAGCACTAGAAAAATCGCCGGGTAAACTGGTCCAGGACAATGAAGCTTCATTGGTAATGGATTGATTGTGTTTCGTAAGGCGGAACTCACTGTCCAGCAGGACATCAATCTCAAGCACAGAATTTACACCGAAGTTTTCAAACTCCAACCAGCGGATGATCAAAGTTGGCGCACCAGCATCAATTATCTGGTCAGGCGCTTGTCCAGCAATATGCCTGATTGGCGGCTGATAAATCAAACCGTCTGGGATGATATCCGTCAATTCTAAATCAAAAGCTGACGTTTCACTGGCAAGACTGTGATCTATCACCAGAGTAAATGTAAGTAGTTGGCCAGGATAGGCAACAGTGGAATCTACATCTTTTGTGAGAGTTAGATCCGGTTCCAAGATCAATACACCTACAGCTTGATCGGAGAATTGCCCAGAATCCCAGATCCATTCGGCCTGGTTATTTAGAGGAGGTGTAGAGCCACTGCCTTGATTTTCAAGACTATCTAGGACAACAACTTGATAACGAACAGTAAGATCTGCTTCCCCGGCACTATTATTTGCCAAGGTACCGAAGTTAAAGTCAACCTGGCGGCCTAAGTCCTCATCATCGGTACTGCCAGATGGATAGGTTGAAACATCAGGGCTTGTACATACTGCTGAGAAGCTCGCAGATCCGTTCGTTGTTAAACCAGGGCCAGTGATTACCTCACAGGACACAAAAGCCAAACCTCTATCCAGGGTGTCAATAAGGTGCAAGGCTGTCATTGAACCAACCGGCATAGTTAAGACTACTTCATAAGTCAAAACCTCGCCGATCGCAACATCTGGCAATGATGTTACTCCATGCTGTTGATCTACGAGAGCTTTATTATTTTCCGGGAAACCATCTACATCATCATCGGTGTTGTTATCAAGATCAGTCTCTGTCACTCCTGCTGGGGCAGTTACAGTGACTTCATTCGTTAATGTTCCACTGGCCCCAGCGGATACTTGCGCTGTCACCGAGTAAGTAAT
>JAIORG010000144.1 GCA_021108255.1 Anaerolineales bacterium
GCTCAGGATGACAAACGGGGGGGCATATATCTTGTCGAAGGGTTCAGGCTGACAAAAGGATGGATCGCGAATAGATCAATGAGCTGTGATAATTACCTTTGAAACAGCCCCGTTTATTAAAGAGTATAATACTCCCAATATTTATGCCCTGAGCTAAGATAAAGAATTAACTCAAAGGACAATTATGAGCAGCCCCTTAACCTCTAGATTCGAAACAGCTCTTGGTTTTGCTTTTCAACTTCATAAAAACCAATATAGGAAAAGGTCTCATATTCCATATTTCGCTCACCTCCTGGCGGTGACTGCAATCGTGATTGAAAATGGCGGATCTGAAAATCAGGCAATTGCCGCTTTGCTGCACGATGCAGTTGAAGACCAGGGCGGCTATGAGACTCTTCAGAAAATCGAAGAACAGTTTGGCAGTGAAGTCGCTGAGATTGTTGAGGGATGTACAGATGCCTTCACAGATCCAAAACCAGAGTGGAAAGGAAGGAAAACAGCTTATCTTACAAAACTTAAACAATCCCCAGATTCCATCCTGTTGGTGTCCCTGGCAGATAAGGTCCATAATGCCCATTCCATCTTACGCGATTTACAATCAAATGAGAAAAATATTTGGGACAAATTTAAGGGCGGGAAAGCTGGAACTTTGTGGTACTACCAATCCCTGGTGAAGATATTTAACACCAGCCCATACCCCTATCTGACCTCGGAATTAAGCCAGGTAGTCACCAAGATCATAATACTATCCGAATAATTGGAGAACATCAGACTATGCCTAAAAAATTGACTCTTGTTGAATATCAATCACTTGCAAATAGATCTGCCGGCGCAGGTGGAGACGGGGAAAAAAGGTTGATTGTCTCTGCCCTGGGACTGGCTGGTGAAGCCGGTGAATTTGCCAACCTGGTGAAAAAAATGACTGCTCATGGACACCCCTTTGATAAAAAGGCCTTGGAAGACGAACTGGGGGATGTGTTATGGTACCTGGCTGAAGCAGCAACCTCTGCTGGTTTAAGCCTGGGAGAAATTGCCAATCACAACGTTCAGAAATTGATTAATAGGTACCCTGACGGTTTCAGTAAGGAAAACAGCATCAACCGCGCCGAATAAAAATTAAAAAATAATAAAGCCGCAGGACAAACCTGCGGCTTTATAAATATACTTTTTTATACATTACCTGTCATATTGGAAATTAATATATCCAATAGCTTGCTCGACTGTAATAAATAATTCAGAGTTTGTTCTGTTTGCGCCTGGTGAAGAATACAGCCCGTTTCTTAAGGAAAAATCAGGGGGAAATTCTACACGCGATAACCCATTCTGAGCATCAACAATTACTCTCACATTGTCAGGAATTTGGATATGGATTGTACCAATCGCCTGATTGATCAGAACTTCCTCAGCCGCTGTTTTAGGCAGTCGTACAACCAATCTGCCGACTCCCTGGTTGACATCCAGGGAATCCAGGTTCAAATCCTCCAGGCCCAGGAACATCTCTCCCACTCCATTATTTACTTTCAGCTCCAAATTTAGTTCATTGGTTAGACCCAATTCCCAGCGGGCAGAATGCGGGTAAAAAGCCGGATTGTTATTTTCCAATCGGTAAGAGATACGATCCCCCGTTTCTACCAGGTTTTCCTTCTTGGTACTGGGTGTGATGCTGCCGGCGATTAAAACTCCTTCCTGTGATTCAGCCGAGATGATAAGTTCCCCCAGACTCAAGGAAACGTCAATGTCTGTGTCTTCAACAACCAGATCATAACTCTCACGAATATCCACATATTCTGCTGAGATCTTAAACCCCGTTGAAGCAATCCAGATTGCACCGCCGATGAGAGCAATGGTCAATACAATTCCTGCAGCAGTAGCCCACCCGGATTGATCCTTAAACATCAAGTCAATACCGAAAGCAATCAATAATATTGGCCAGAGGTGGAGTATTTGAGTCCAGCTAATCCAGGCTTGAGGGCCAAAATTATTCAGCAGCAAAAAAGCTCCTGCCCCGATCAAGAGGATCGGCCAAGCAATACCTTCTTTCCTGAACAGATCATCCAATCCGGCGGCAATGAGCAATACAGGCCATAATTTAAGGATTGTCTCCCATCCTTCTCCGGGAAAGAAACCCAGGTTCTGTGCCAATAATACCAACCCAATTGCTATTAAAAAGATTGGACCAAAATAACTTCGCCGTTTGTTTCTTTTGTTTTCAGTCGTCATCTTTTCCCTCACTCCTGCCGGACGCGAATAAGCAAAACGATACCGCCAGCGATCAAAATTAGCGGCCAGAGAATATCAAAATCCATCCAGCTTAACCAGCTAAAATTCAAGCGGTCAAGGAATAAAATCCCGCCAATTATGATTAAGCCTGCACCCAGAATCAATCCCGACTGGGGATGAGGTTGGGTAACTGCCTGCTGGACATCATTTCCCATGGATTTAACCCGGTCACTAAAGGAATCATCTTTAAATCCGTAGTCTTTGCCTTCTTCAGGTATCAGAATCCACAGTATTACATACAGAATAAATCCAAAATCGGTTCCAAAGAAAATCAATACAAATAATAAGCGGATAAATATCGGGTCAATATTTAAGTACCCTCCCAATCCACCGCTAACGCCTCCGACCATCCGGTTTGATACACTGCGGTATAACTTCACATTCTCCATCATTAACTCCCTTTATGTGTTACTTTATTTCCAACTCCTGAATATGATATACACTCCCAGCGCGATCAAGGCAACTGGCCAGATAACGACCATAACCGATTTAAGGGGAGCGAAGGAGACAACTCCCAGCACGGCCAGGATCGCCGCCGGGATAAATGCCCATCGAGTATCCAGTTGATTTGGAAGTATTCCCACTAAAGCAAAGGTGGCCGCTAAACCCAGGAAGAAAATTCCTCCACTCCAATACAGGACTTTTTCTAACCCGGCCACCGCAGCTAATGTGATCAGTACGCCTCCAGGGATAATTGCCCACCATTGGTCCTGACGTCGCAGATAAATCAGCCAGAAAGCCAATCCTATACAACCCAGAAATATTGCACCTGTCCAGTTCGATCCTGGATAAAAATTCAGCAGGCTATCCAGGCCGCTCAAAGACAATCCCAGCAAGGTTAAACCGGGGATGATTGCCCACCATTGTTCCTTTTTAGTGAAATAAATCCAGATAAATACAGCTGCTCCAGCAGCCATAAATATCAGCCATAAATATTGGGATGCGTTGCCCAGTATATTTAATTCCTGGAGCAAAAACAAGATTCCGGCCAGGATCAGGATCCCACCCCAAATTAATCTACTTTGATCATTTTTCATAGTACACCTTCCCACCCTCTCTCTTGGATATAATTACCTGGTTGATTAAACACAACCAGATGTATTGACTGTATTATGCCAGTCAACAGTTAAAATTTCTAATCATTCGTATATACGGATTAGGCAAAAAGAAGTTGCACAGCTGCTCTTGGTTCTTCGGGATCAAGCCCCAAATATTTCTCCCCTCAGTTTGTGGCCAGTTGCCTCTAACCGAGGAGTAAAGAGGGGACGGAGACCAGTCGGTTCCATCTCTCCCTGCACTTTCCCGCTGGATGATACCCCGGTTTGTTCAAATTTAAATAAGTCTGACAAGGTGACTATATCCCCTTCCATCCGCGGCACTTCTGTGACCCGGACAACCTTTCGGGTGCCATCTGACAGTCTTTCCATGTGAATAATTAGATCAATTGCTGCGGCAATCTGCGTCCGGAGCGCCATCAGGGGGATATCCAGCCCGGCCATCATCGACATAGTTTCTAGCCGGGAGATCGCATCCCGGGGTGAGTTTGCGTGCAGTGTAGTCATGGATCCATCGTGGCCGGTGTTCATTGCCTGAAGCATATCCAGCGCTTCTCCACTCCTGACCTCTCCTACAATAATCCGATCCGGACGCATCCGGAGTGCATTTCTCACCAGATCGCGAGTTGTAACTCCTCCGACGCCATCCACATTAGGCATGCGTGTTTCCATTCGGACCACATATTTTTGGTTCAGGTTTAACTCAGCTGCATCCTCGATGGTAATGATTCTTTCCTCATCAGATATCGAACCTGCCATGATATTCAAGAAAGTCGTCTTTCCGGAACTTGTGTTTCCGGTAATTAAAATATTCAGGCGCGCAGCCACGCAAGCTTCAATAAATTCCGCCATGTGCTCGGTTATTGTGCCCAATTCAATACTCTGCTGTATGGTTAATTTGCTTTCTAAAAATTTTCTGATTGTCAGGATAGGGCCATCAACAGCTACAGGCGGAATAGCTATATTGACCCGGGAACCGTCAGGCAGTCGGGCATCAGTCATTAATGTCTCCTGGTCAACCCGCCTGCCAAGGGGAGCCAAAATCCGGGTGATTATCCGCATAACATGATCAGAATCTGTAAATCTTATCTGGGTGTCTTCCAGTTTTCCATTCTTTTCAATGTATACCTGTTCCGGACCACAGACCATGATTTCACTAATATCGGGATCAGCCAGCAGGGATTGAATTGGACCAAATCCCGTAATTTCATCCTGAATTTCCTCAAAAATCTGGGCCTGTTCATATTTCGTAAGCTGATACTGATCTTTAACTTCAGAATAAAACTTTAATATCAGCTTTTTTACTGCAGCTTGATACTCTGCGGCGGATACTGGCGCTGACTTTTCAAGGTACTGCTGAACTGATCCAATCAGGGATCGTTTCAATTCAAGTTTTTCCTTGTCAGAAATTCTTTTTTCGGGTTCTACGTAATGATTTAGCATAATCTTTCCTGTGTAGGATAAGTATGTAAACCTATTATACTAATTTCTTGCCTTAATCTATTTACAAATATTTCAAGTTGGAGGATACTTTCGCTAATCCTCTTAAAACCCCCAGATGTTTTTCGCCTCAGATAACGTATGCCTCCAGTCATCACCTTCTTCAGCCAGGCTTGGTCCCAGCGGATCTTCCCAATTTTGATCCATAAGAGGTGACGCGAAGGACGAAACGACTGCCTGCCCGCAAGCTCTACCGGCATCCAGGTCGTACCCTCCCTCCAGAAAAACGGCCAGTCGCCCCTTACAATTACGGTCCACCCAGCTGCGCAACTTATCAAAAACCTGGCGGATTGCTGCAGCCGATAATTGCAAACTTCCCAGTGGATCCCGCCAGTGGGTGTCAAATCCAAAACTTACCAGGAGGATTTCCGGCTTTTTCTTATCAAGGAAAGGAATAACAATCTCATCGAGCAAAGTGGTATATCCTAGATCTCCTGTTCCACTGAGGACAGGAAGGTTCAGGGTAAACCCTTCTCCATCCCCTCCCCCTACCTCTGCTAAAGAACCAGTGCCCGGATAAAATGGCGCTTGATGGATTGATACATAGCTCACATCTTGCCGGTTCCAGAAGATATCTTGAGTTCCATTCCCATGGTGTAAATCCAAATCAAGGATCGTTATCCTGGAAGCTCCTTTTTCCCGCAGCAAGTATTCAGCAGCAATTGCGACATTGTTTAATAAACAAAATCCCATCCCCCGGGAAGGACAAGCATGATGACCGGGAGGTCGAGTCAAAGCAAATCCGCTCTGGAATTTTCCATCCCATACAGCTTCTGCCACCGCAGCTGCTCCTCCTGCTGCATTCAGGGCTAATTGCCAGGATTCACGGGTAGTATACGTGTCGGGATCCAGCATCTGTTCCAATGAACTGGCTTGTTCTAGAATTTTCAGATATTCCTTATCATGGATCGAGGAAATAATATTTTCCGCCAGTTCCAGGGGCTCCAACCGGGGAATTTGATCCCACAAATTGATATCCTCCAAGCCTGTCTTGATCGCCTCTACTCGCTCTGGACGCTCAGGATGACCTGGTAATTGATGGCCCTGATGACCTTCAGGATAATAAAGGGTGAGCAAATGCATATTTTCCTCCCCGATTTGGGGTTGGTTGCACATTCTTGAATATTGTGTATTATACTTTTCAAATCAGTCAGTGTAAAATGATCCCCGGTTAAATCGAGAATACCGATCTATTTATACCAAGGAGTACCATGAAACACCAAGATGGATATTTCAAGAATCAGGAAAACCAATCCATATACTTCCAAAGTTGGCTTCCCGATAATCCTGCAAAAGCAGTTTTATTGATCGTTCATGGATTAAACGAACACTGTGGAAGATATGACCATTTTTCCGATTTCTTCGTCAATGAAGGGTTTGCTGTATATGGTATGGACCTTATAGGCCATGGAAAGTCGGATGGAACCAGGTCTTATGTAAAAGACTTTACGAATTATATAAACGACCTGATTCTCTATCTTGAGAAAATCAAACAATTGCAGCCTGGATCTCCAATATTCCTTATTGGCCACAGCATGGGTGGTTTGATAGGTTCCTTATTTTTAATTGATCATCCTGGGCAGGTAGCTGGAGCAGTATTATCCGGCCCGGTTGTACAGATACCTGATGATGTAACTCCTCTTTTCATTGCTCTGGGAAAAGTCGTCTCATTTGTCTTTCCCAAGCTGGGGTTATTGAAAATAGATTTATCTGGGTTGAGCCGCAATCCCGATGTCGTTCAGGCATACAAGGACGATCCCCTTGTTAACTCAGGAAAATTTACTGCCAGAGTATCGGCTGAAATGACACGATCCTTTGACAGAGTGGCTGATGAAGGCTCCCGGATTAAAGATCCTGTGTTGATTCTTCATGGAGGCTCTGACCGAATAGTTAACCCCACCTGCTCTCATTTTCTTTATGCTCTGATTTCCTCAGAAATAAAGGAGAAAATCATTTACGATTCTTATTACCACGAGATTTACAATGATCCTGGCCACGAGAAGGTCTTTGAAGATGTTTCGTCCTGGATCAACAACCGGCTCAAGTAATATATATTAATCACAAAAAGGTCAGGTAAAATTCAGCTCGGCCCATCCGCGATTTGCCCGGAAGAACATTTGAAGCGACCCACTTCCACCTTATCAAGCCAATTATTGTTAATAAGACAACTAACACCATGAACACTATTGAATCATTGTTAGAGGAAATCCAGGCAGCTCAAGAATCAGGAAACCTTTTTCTTGAAGGGAAAGCCAATACAAAAATAGGAAAATTGCTCCTGGAAAGGAACATCTATCACGATGCTGCCCAATACTATCAACGGGCAGCTTTCTTGTTTGGAGAAGTTAACCAACAAAACCACCAGGCCCGGTCTCTTAATCACCTCGGAATATGCCTGGTGCTGCTGGATCTTCCCGAGCAGGCTTTGCAGCCCCTAAATCAGGCGATTAAACTGGCAGACGATGAAGGAGATTTCCCCCTCAGAGCGGCTGCCGGGGGCAATTTAGGCCTGGCATACAGCGCTCTTAATGACTATACGAAAGCGATTAAGGCTCATAAAGCCGTGCTCGAAACTGCCGAAGACCTTCAAGATCAATCGATGCAGCTTAACGCGCTGATTAACCTGGCGGATTCAAATCTGCAAAATAAAAATTTTCAATCCGCCCTTGGATTTGCCCTGGTTGCCTTTGACATCGCAAAATCATTAGAATCTCTACCTTCACAGGTATTGATTTATGATCTGCTGGGTATGATTTCTTCCCGTCAGCAAGATCTGAGATCAGCTGTGGATTACCACCAACAAGCATATCTAATCGCCAAATCACTCGGTGACCTCCAGCGCCAGGGCATTGCTTTAGCAAATCAAGGACTGGCCCTTGAAGGCTTAACCGAACTCAGCGAAGCTTTTCAAGTTCTAGAGCAAGCGCAGGAAATATTCACTTTGCTCAAATCAGATTATCTGAAAAAAACAAACAAAGACCTGGAAAGGATCAAAACCTCTTTATCTTTATCTGCCTAAGCCTGTGTACTATTGCTCCTGTATACAATAGTTATAATTAGGACTATAATCTTCCAGAGTAAATTGACCAAAAATATTTATATGCCCGGAGGAAGTGTGATCCGTTCTCGAAATACAATTTTTGCCATCTTGATCCTTCTGATCAGCCTATTCCCGCTGGCAGCTGCAGGCAACGCCCAGGCACCTGTGATTCGGGCTGTTCTTTTCTATTCCGATTCCTGTCCCCATTGTCTGGAAGTAATCGATAATGTACTACCTCCCCTGGTTGACCAGTATGGGAGCCAGCTTCAAATCCATGGAATAAACACCTATTCTGAAATTGGAAATACCCTTTATGGTAATGCGATTCAAGCTTACGGAATCCCTCAAGAAAGACAGGGAGTGCCCACTTTAGTCGTAGGGGACTCTGTGCTGGTTGGATCATTTGAGATCCCGGATCAGTTGCCCGGTATTATTGAACAGGGATTGGAGAACGGCGGAATTGATTGGCCAGATATTCCAGGTCTTGAAGAGATCATGTCAGAAACTGAGCCAGGTGAAGAAGAAAACAATTCAACACTGGATCACACGATGACAGTTTGGGAAAAATTTACTTCCGACCTGTATGGAAATATCCTATCTGTAATTGTTCTTTTAGGTATGATCGGAGTGTTAACTTTTACCGGAATCAACCTTGGCAAAGACGATTTATCAGACCAAACCAAAACAAAGGATTGGCTGATTCCAGTTCTTTCTTTGCTTGGCCTTGGGGTTGCCGGCTATCTCGCCTATGTGGAAGTCAACCAGGTTGAGGCAATCTGCGGTCCGGTTGGGAACTGCAACACTGTACAGCAGAGTACTTACGCAATGCTATTTGGAATTCTTCCCATCGGAGTCCTGGGCGTATTGGGTTACCTGGTGATTATCATCCTCTGGTTGGCAGGCAATTTAGATTTAGAAGCCTGGCAAAAAACAATAAACGCTCTTCTCTGGATCGTTTCCATGGTCGGGTTTTTGTTTTCTGTCTACTTGACTTTCCTGGAACCTTTTGTCATTGGAGCAACCTGTCTGTGGTGTTTAAGTTCTGCAGTAATAATGACAATCATGTTTCTGCTGGCCACTCAAAAATTTAAACGTTCCCTGGTTATTATTACTGAGGAATCTTGATTCAAAATGCATGAGTTAGCTATCACAGAGCAAATTGCAAAAATTGCCAACGAACACGGAGAGAAAAACAAAGCCACCCAGATCACAGACCTGTATCTTGTAATCGGGGAACTTTCAACCGTGATCGACGACTCTGTCCAGTTTTACTGGGATCTAATCACTGAGAATACCCTCTGTGAGGGGGCAAAACTCCATTTTAAGCGGATTCCAGCAGTATTTCGATGCAGAGATTGCAACAAGGAATACAACCTTGACCAGGGTGAATTAACTCCCTGTCCACACTGCCAGAGCAGCAGCATGGACATTCTCCAGGGAAAGGAATTTCACCTCGACAGCATCAATATTATTTAAAAAGAGATCATTATGGTAAAAAATGTTTCAGTTGTAGAAAATATCCATAGTGCAAATGACCAGCTAGCAGCAGAAATCCGACAGCGATTGGACAACGCATCCGTATTCAGTATAAATATCATGGCTTCTCCGGGAGCCGGAAAAACATCCCTGATTGAGCGCACCCTGCATGAGCTAGCAGCACTGCATGAAATCGCCGTCATCGATGGAGATGTCGCAACCAGCATTGACGCTGACAGAGCAGCAGAAGCCGGTGCAACTGCGGTTCAAATTAACACCGGGGGTCAGTGTCATATTGACGCCAATATGCTCCGCATTGCTGTAAATGAACTAGATCTGGCAAATTTTGATTTACTCCTGGTGGAAAATGTAGGGAACTTAATCTGTCCCGTATCCTTCCAGTTGGGCACTCATAAAAATATACTGATCGCCTCCATCCCGGAAGGCGATGACAAACCGTATAAATATCCCGCGATGTACCAGGATGTGGATGCTCTTATCATCAATAAAATTGATCTGCTGCCATATGTTGATTTTGACATGGCCTACTTTGAAAAAGGCGTCCAACTTTTAAATCCAGACCTGGTCACTTTTCCCCTTTCTTGCCGCACCGGGGAAGGAATTCAAGCCTGGATCACCTGGTTAACAGGATTTATCAATAATCCAAAAACAACCTGAAATGAAACAGAAAAAAGCCTACTACGTACATATCAATGGCATTGTCCAGGGAGTAGGTTTTCGACCTTTTGTATACGGCTTGGCTGCCCGGTATAAACTAAACGGCTGGGTAAGAAATACCTCTGAGGGAGTGAATATCGAGGTAACCGGACCGGAAGATAAACTGGACCATTTTATTTCAAGCCTGGAAAATGAAGCTCCCCCACTGGCTCAAATTGATTCGCTCCACTTCGAAGAAATTCCTCCAGATAACCATAAGTCTTTTCAGATCCTCCATTCCCGGTCTATTGATGGTGGATTTCAGCCAATATCCCCTGACGTCAGCATTTGCGGGGATTGTCTGAGTGAGCTATTCACTACAGCGGATCGCCGGTACAGGTACCCTTTTACCAACTGTACCAATTGCGGTCCCAGATTCACAATAATCAAAGATATCCCCTACGACCGTCCCCAAACAACCATGGCTGGTTTTGATCTCTGTCCTTCCTGCATGACAGAATATGAAGACCCTCTTGACCGCAGGTTCCATGCCCAGCCGGTTGCCTGTCCTTCCTGCGGCCCTCAAGTCTGGCTTGAATATGCTGGACAGGGCAGCAGCAACCCTGCTGCAGTTGAAGATTCCGCAATCATAGAGACACAGGAATTGCTCGCTGCAGGGAAGATCGTAGCCATTAAAGGCCTGGGCGGATTTCACCTGGCTTGCGATGCCGGAAACTCAGCAGCTGTTCAAAGATTACGAGAGAGAAAAAACCGTCCTGCTAAACCGCTGGCCATGATGATGCCGGACTTAAAGACCATTCAGGAACACTGCCTGATATCTAATGAAGAATCAGATCTGCTTTCTTCTGCCCAACGCCCAATTTTACTCCTGGAGAAGAAAACCAGTTCTGTTCTTCCTGATAATCTTGCACCTGGGCAAAATACCCTGGGAGTGATGCTTCCTTATACTCCACTCCATTACCTGTTATTCTCCGCAAGCGATCAGTATCCCGCAGCTCCCTTCTCGGTTCTGGTCATGACCAGCGCAAACTTCAGTGGAAATCCTATCCTGACTGGCAATCAAGAAGTGAGAGAGTATCTCAAAAACATCGCAGACGCCTATCTCTTTCATGACAGGGATATCCATATTCATTGTGACGATACAGTGACCCGAGTACCAATTCAGTTAACAGAGGAGATATTGGTTTCTTATCCAACCAGACGCTCCCGGGGTTACTCCCCTCATCCTGTCAAACTGGCGAAAAAAAGCGTCTCAGTATTGGGCGTGGGAGGGGAACTAAAAAACACTTTTTGTCTCACGAAAGAGGACTATGCTTTCCTCAGCCAGCATATTGGTGACTTAAAGAACTTTGAAACCTTAACCAGTTTTGAAAATTCCATCACCCATTTTGAGAATTTATTCCGAATCGACCCGGAGCTGATCGCCCATGACCTGCATCCAGATTATTTATCAACCCGTTACTCACTGGAGCGGAGCAAACGTTCCGGCGTTCAGGTAATACCTGTTCAACATCATCATGCCCATATAACTTCCTGTTTGGCAGATAACCTTCATCACGGGGAGGAACCGGTTATAGGTATAGCTTTTGACGGCACCGGATACGGAGAAGATGGCGCAATCTGGGGGGGAGAATTCCTTATTGCCGACTACCAGCGCTTTACCCGGGTTGGCCAATTAATTTATTATCCACTTCCCGGAGGAGATATTGCCATTCAGGAACCCTGGCGAATGGCTTTGTCAATTTTACACAGCTGCGGTTTTTCCTGGGAATCGGAGAATCCTGCAGTGAAGCACGCCGCTTCCCTGCCAGAAAATATTCCCGGGGTATCCCCTCTGT
The DNA here is from genome assembly GCA_021108255.1 of Anaerolineales bacterium. Taxonomy (GTDB): domain Bacteria; phylum Chloroflexota; class Anaerolineae; order Anaerolineales; family UBA11858; genus B10-G9. The sequence continues at coordinate 11,868 of JAIORG010000144.1, forward strand.
CAGTGCTTGAAAATCAACTCAAAACCGGAACGAACACACCTCTGACATCTTCAGCGGGACGACTCTTTGATGCGGTTTCTGCACTGGCAGGCATTCGTCAGACCATCACTTATGAGGGCCAGGCAGCAATAGAGCTGGAAGCTTTGGCAGATCCGGAAGAAGAGGGTCTTTATTCATATGAAATCACCGGGGAGAATATTATTGATCCCAGACTAATGGTAAAAGCCATCTTGGACGATCGAAACAGCGGGATATCAATTCCCAGAATTTCAGCCCGTTTCCATAACAGTTTAGCTGAGATGGTTTTGGAGATGTCTATCCATTTGCGGGAAAAACATCATCTTAATCAGGTTGCATTGAGCGGCGGTGTGTGGCAAAATATGACCCTCCTCAACAAAACCGTCAAAAATCTAAAATCTGCAAACTTCCAGATTTTACTGCACCAGCATATCCCCCCCAATGACGGCGGTTTAGCTCTCGGTCAAGTTGTCATTGGTCAAAAGAATTTACAGGTATAAAGAGAGGTAAGTCATGTGTTTAGCTGTCCCGGGAAAGATCATCGAGATTTATGAGAAACAAGGCTTAACAATGGCCAAAGTCGATTTCAGCGGTGTAACTCGCGAAGCCTGTATCGAACATGTTCCTGAAGCACAGATCGGAGATTATGCAATCATCCATGTGGGATTTGCCATCAGTCTCTTGAGCGAGGAAGAAGCCCAGAAATCAATTGATTTACTCCGGGAAATACTCGAAGCTGGAGAAAAACCAGAGGACGAGAATATCACATGAAGTATCTTGCTGAATACAGGGATGCAGAGTTGGTTCATTCCACGATTGCAAAAATCAAAGAGACCGTGTCTCAACCCTGGACCTTAATGGAAATCTGCGGCGGTCAAACCCACTCCATCATTAAAAACGGGTTGGACCAATTACTCCCCGACGAAATTGAACTGGTCCATGGCCCGGGTTGTCCAGTTTGTGTGACTCCGCTGGAACTAATCGATAAAGCTCTGGCAATCGCCTCCCAACCTGATGTGATTTTCACCAGCTATGGAGACATGCTGAGAGTCCCAGGCTCACAGGCTGATCTTTTTTCCATTCGTGCTCAAGGCGGAGATGTTCGCGTTGTCTATTCCCCGCTGGATGCGCTGAAAATTGCCCAGGAAAATCCAAACAAAGAAGTTGTTTTTTTTGCAATCGGATTTGAAACAACTGCACCGGCAAATGTAATGAGTATTTTGCAAGCAGAGCAATTAAAAGTCAGCAATTACAGCATCCTGGTATCCCACGTCAGGGTACCTCCCGCAATCGAAACCATCCTGGGTTCCCCAAATAACCGCGTGCAGGGTTTCCTGGCAGCTGGTCATGTCTGCGCTGTAATGGGGTACTGGGAATATCTCCCCATCGCAAAGAAATATCAGATACCGATATCGGTTACCGGTTTTGAACCGCTTGATATTGTCCAGGGGATACTGGATACAGTTGAGTCTCTTGAAGCTGGGGAATCGCCGGTAAAAAATTCCTATATCCGGGCAGTCACCGAACAGGGAAACAAAGCTGCCCAGCAATCCATCAATCGAGTTTTTGAATCCTGTGACAGAAAGTGGCGCGGCATCGGTCTCATACCTAACAGCGGTTGGCGCCTTAACTCAGCCTACGCTGACTTTGACGCGGAACAGCGTTTTAACGTCCAAGCCATTGAAGCTGAAGAATCACCTCTATGCATTTCCGGCCTGGTACTCCAGGGAATAAAAAAACCTGCTGAATGTGAGGCCTTTGGAAATCTCTGCACTCCGGAAAACCCACTGGGGGCCACAATGGTTTCCGATGAGGGAGCCTGCGCAGCTTATTACCGCTACCGTAACCAGCCCGCCGAAAACGCGAGGGACATTAAATGACAAAAGAACTCCCCTCCCTTGAAGGTCCAGTTTGTGCCCTGCCCAAATCCCACAAGGATAGAATCGTTATCGGTCACGGCAGCGGTGGAAAAATGACAGCTGATCTTATCCGGGATATTTTCTATCCCCCTCTCTCAAATCCAGCCCTCTTAGCCGGCAATGATGCCGGGGTTGTGCAATTGGCAGACGGGTCCATGCTGGCAATCAGCACAGATGCTCATGTGGTTTCTCCGCTGTTTTTTCCTGGTGGCGATATCGGCAAACTCGCTATTTGCGGGACTGTTAATGATGTTGCAATGGTTGGAGCGAAGCCGCTTTATCTTACAGCCAGTTTTATCCTTGAAGAAGGTCTTGAATTATCAATCCTTGAATCCGTAGTTCAATCAATGAAATCCTCCGCAGAGGAAGCCGGTGTAGAGATCATCAGCGGTGATACCAAGGTTGTGGCCCACGGAGAAGCTGATGGATTGTATATTTCTACTACCGGGGTCGGGGAGCTTAATCCAGGGCTGAAAATCGGCGGAGCAGAAGCTAAACCTGGTGACCTGGTGATTATCTCTGGCACAATTGGAGAGCATGGAATTGCAGTTCTCGAAGCCAGGGGAGAGTTAGGGTTTGAATCCAATTTAGAGAGTGACACAGCACCTCTCAACCACCTGGTTGCTGCGATGCTGACCGCCAGTAAGAACATTCATGTACTGCGAGATCCCACTCGGGGCGGCGTAGCAACTGCTCTAAATGAGATTTCCAGGCAATCCGGTGTAGGAATCATTCTGGAAGAAGACTCTCTTCCTATCCTGCCTGCAGTTGCTGCAGCTTGTGAAATGCTCGGTTTTGATCCCCTGTATATTGCAAACGAGGGTAAATTGTTAGCAATTGTCAGCCAGGAAGATGTGGAAAATGTGCTGGCAGTGATGAGAAAAACCAGGTATGGGGAAAACGCAGCTGTGATCGGAGTTGTAGAAGGTTCTCCTCAAGGACGGGTATTGCTAAAAACCGTACTTGGATCCACTCGAATTGTAGATGTCCTGGCGGGAGAAATGCTTCCCAGAATTTGCTAATCACTGATTTGCTCCTTCAAGATTAGACGCTGTTCCCTTCAAAAACATTTTTCTAGATAATTTCTATGCCCTTTTTCCCCAGATGGGAATCTATTTGTATATAATATAACCATAGTCATAAATGGAAGATCTCGAGGAGTCCTCATACTGATGGCTACTAAGACTTATCCTGTGCTTGTGCTCTGCGGCAGTGACTCTGAACGAAGAGAATTACTCAGAGTTCATGACCCTGAAGGAAAATATCCTTCCAAGGTCTTGCTGCCCATGCTTGGAAAGCGGGTAATTGACTGGCAATTGGAAGCGCTCCAGGCCTCATCCTATGTCGGGGAAATTTTTCTTTTGGGATTAACGCAATCTGACTATCCCATAAAATATCCAATCCACCACATTCCGATAAATACCACATCCACTATCCTGGAAAAAATATCCGCCGGCATTAAAATAATTTCAAAGAATTACCCAGGGCTGAAACACACGATTATTAGTACTGGAGATGCACCAGCAATTACCACGAAATCAATCGACCTGTTTTTCAAAGAGCTGATCCGGCACAACGATGCAGATGTATTGCTTACAGGAGTTCCTGAAGACATCACCCTGGAGATATTTCCGGAGCATAGCAGGGTTGTGGGCAGGTTTAAAGACCAAGATATTTATCTCGGGGAGATGTTTGCCCTGCGTCACAACATATTCCCTGTTCTAGAAAAAGAGATCGATCAACTCTCCACCAGGCGCCGGCAGTTTAACCGCAGGGCAGACACATCAAAACTTGGACCAATTCTTCGTTATCTGGCCAGGAAGCCTGGTTTATGGCTGATGATTATTAAATATTTACAGGGATCACTCACTCTTGATGAACTCGAAATTATCCTCTCTAAGGTCTATAAGCTGAAAATAAAAACTGCAATCATCCCTGATCCCGGATTCGGCATGGATCTGGATTTACCCGAAGATTATCAAAAATTATCCGACTATATAAAGCAAACAAAATTTTCATCAATCCCTAAACTCAACCACTAAGTACAATAGTGAATTCGTTAGCAGCTCGCTTTCAGGATGAGGGGGATATGTAAAGTTTATCTCGGTATGAAAAGAACACAGTGCCAAAATAATTTTAGCCCTGTGACTCATCCATAGCAAAATGGGATTATTGGATCATAACGACAGGAGAACAAAAATGGACACTGTAATTACTCGGCAAATTGCCGACAACCTGTTCCTGATACGCACCATAGACCGAAAACTTAAGTATTTTGAAGCCTTGTGGGAAGTTCCTGAGGGTATGGTTTACAATGCTTATTTGCTCAAGACTTCCGAGGGCGCAGTGCTATTTGATACCACAAAAGCCAACTACACCGAACCGTTTCTAGAAGCTTTGCGCAGCTTGATTGATCCGCAGGAAATCAAGCATTTAGTTGTTCATCATATGGAACCTGATCACAGCGGCGCAATGCCTGCAGTCCTGGAGACTATCGGAGAGCACGTCCAAGTTTGGGGCCATCCTTTCGCTAAACGATTGATTAAAAGCCTTTATGGCCTCGAACCCAATTTCCAGACCGTCAAGGATGATACTGTGCTGGAAATTGGCAACAAAAAATTGACCTTCCGGCAAATGCCCTGGCTTCACTGGCCTGA
>JAIORG010000160.1 GCA_021108255.1 Anaerolineales bacterium
GGGCAGGGGAAGCTCAGGCATTAACTCTTCAACTTCTCTCTCCCGCAGGGTCCAGGCCCAAAACAACCACCCCAGGGAAAATATAAACAGAATGCTCTCCACTAAAACAAAATCCATCTTTTGGGATGAAACAACAGCAAAAGCGTTCAACAGGGTATGCCCGAGAACAGCGATCGCCAACCAACTGGGTTTTTTCTTCCTTACACTCTTATAAACCATCAAGGATGCGCCAATATGAAAAATCATGGCAGATACCCTCTCCCAGGCACCCAGGAGCAAGTGCTGCCAGGGAACATCCCAATAAGCAAAAATCTGCGTCCGGATCAAATCAGCCTGCTCTGACGAGAAGGAATCCAGCGAGCCTTCTCCTCCCAGCGTCAGCACCTGGATCAAGGCATACAGCGTCAGAATTCCCAGAAGGAACGCCTCGATTCCTCCATGACCTACACCGTACTTTATCGGCAGAAGCGTGCTTGGTTCTTTATTCAACCAGAACCGAAACGATAAATACCGGGCGGTTTCTTCAAAAATCCCCGCGGAGAAACCCACTGCTATTCCCATAACCAGCAGCTTCCACCCAGACTGAGATAACCCAATTCCCCCTCCTTCCAGAGCGGGAAGAAGAACAAATTGATTAAAAGGAATATGCCCCGCCTGGGAGAAGACAAAAGCAGCTACTCCGATACCGATTGGCCGGAATCCATCATTTCCCCGGCGGATCAGAATCACGGCTAACAAACAGGGAATGCCCACCATTAGTAGCGTGTTTAGTATCCTTAAAATTACCTCGGTCGTTGTCATGTTTTCCAACGTTTCACGTGAAACATATTCCTCTTACTTGAGGGGAATCTCTCTTTTCCAATACAGTATTCCAACCAGCGCGGCCAGGGCCAACCAACCGGACACGCTTGTCAAGCTTCCTCCCAGGGAGAGATTCACGTCTGTCAAAAACAACAAGGGCAAGCCAGCTACCGCGTTTACTGTCCCGTGTGCCAGGGCGGGCGCCCAGGGACTTTTGGTTTTTAAGTATAGCCAGCTAAAAATGATACCCAGTAAAACTGTAAAAACGATCATCATCCCCACTCCCAGCACGGGATTTTCTGGATAATTATGCCCCTGCAATATTGCTGGCGCATGCCAGATTCCCCAGATCACACCGCTGATCAGCATGGCTGGAATTTGTCCCAGGGGCAGGAGCTTAGGCAGCAAGTACCCCCTCCAGCCCAGTTCTTCCCCCAGGGCAAACAGCGTATTAAAAAGCGGCGCAACAGTCAGGGCGGCGGCAATCTGCGCGGTTAGAAGAAGAGGAAGGGCTGTTTCTGGCACATCTGGTAGGCCCTCCACGGCCTGCCTGATTAGTTGAAATGTAGGGTCAAATTTTCCCCACCCAAAAAGCCAGCTGACCACTCCTGTTACAAGGACTGCCAGGATTGGGACTAACCAGGCCCATAAATAAATCTTTTTCTTTCCCAGTTTTCCCAACCCCAGGGTCTTAAGTTCTTTTTTTTCTCCCAGCATGGTTGCTATTATGGCTCCTAATCCGGGCATCCACATTGCTGCGCTCCAGGCTACCAGCTCGACTGTCGCTGTTTCTTCGATTCCTGCCATCCTTAAAAATACCGGGAGTAAAAATAAAATCCAGGCAGGGATAAAAGCCACTGCCAGGAACACTATTACTGGTCCCTTAAATATTTCCTTAGTTTTTTCTACATTATTCATTTCACTTTCCCTCTTGAAAAATTTTTTCAAAACATTTTTTAATTTCATCTGGTTTAAAACCGAGGTACCTGGCTTTCCTGAGATAAAACCGGGTGAGTTGTTCGATATTTTCCTTTTTGGTTTTTCTGCTAGTTTTTTTCTGCCCCCGCCCAAGGATATATGTGCCCCTTCCGTGCTGGGTTGAAATCACAGACCCCTGATCCAGCAACCGGTAGGCCCGGGCTACTGTGTTAAAGTTAACTCCCAACTCGTCCGCTAGTGTCCTGATGGGAGGAAGTTGATCATTTGCTTTCAGCTCGCCTCTCTCAAGCAGCCCTAAAATCCCGTGTGCAATTTGCTCATAGAGAGGAATCCCTCTTTCAAAGTCTATCTCAATTTTCATCCATCCTCCCACAAATTGTATCATTGTATCCCAGCCCATTTTACCTTATTTTATCTCTCTTGCAAGGTCGTTTTCTCCTGGTTTTAAAGGCTGGTTTGTCTGCGAAGTAATTAGTTTTTACCCGCAGGTATCGTCCATTCCCTCCTGTGAACATGCTGCCTGTCTTGACCTGATATCTTCTTTTGGGTATACTAGGCAACGACTGGCCGGAGTGGCGGAACTGGCAGACGCGCGCGACTCAAACTCGCGTTCCCTTGAGGATTGTGGGTTCGATTCCCACCTTCGGCATCTAAAACAAAAACCCGTTCGGAATAAATTTCGAATGGGTTTTTATTTACTTGAGCCCACAAACTGCCAGGAATGCTCCAGTTAAAACTCAATTGGGCACTGCTTAAATTTTTCCCTCTTTGCTTGCCTGACACTTCCAGTTTGCCGACCCTCTCTCCCCGAAGGAGGGGTTATAATTTAAACGGAAGTATTTAATCAAAGGAGTTCTGGTATGCCTTCAACAAAAGACATCCTGGCAGTTATCATGGGCGGAGGGCAGGGAACCCGCCTGTTTCCGTTAACCAAAGTCCGGGCAAAACCTGCTGTCCCCATCGGGGGGAAATACCGGTTGATTGATATTCCAATCAGCAATTGCATCAATTCGAATATTAACCGTATTGCCCTCCTGACTCAATTCAACTCTGTCTCACTCCACCGTCACATCACCAGGACTTATAACTTTGATCCTTTTCACCGGGGCTGGGTACAGATCTGGGCTGCCGAACAAACTATTCTGAATGACTCCTGGTACCAGGGAACTGCAGACGCTGTCCGCCAGCAAATGTTTGAAATCCATTCCACCAAAGCAGACTATACTCTCATCCTGGCAGGAGATCATCTTTACAGAATGGATTACGAACAAATGGCGCATCATATGTGGGAAGCCGGAGGGGATATCTCTATTGCCCTGCAGCCTGTGTCCATGGAAGATGCTCCCCGGCTGGGAATCCTCAAACGAGGAGAAGACCACCTGGTCACCGACTTTGTTGAAAAACCAAAAGATCCAGAAGTCCAGAAGTCATTCATCAGCAGAGAAGACCCGGACCTTCCGTTGCTGGGGTCTATGGGTATTTACCTGTTTAAAACAACTGTCCTCAATGATCTGCTTCGAGAACTGGATGTCGTTGATTTTGGAAAAGAAGTCATCCCCCACGCAATTCATACCCACAAAGTTGTCGGTTATGATTTTGAGGGGTACTGGGAAGATATAGGAACTATTCGTTCCTTTTATAAAGCCAATCTTGATCTCACTTTGCCTTCTCCCCCATTTAACTTTTATGATGTCACCCACCCCATTTATACCCACGCTCGTTTTTTGCCGGGATCAATCATCTCCGGGGCTACCCTGGAATCTGTATCCTTGTCTGACGGCTGCTATATCGGAAAAGCAGATATCTATCGGTCGGTGATCGGTTTGCGCTGTCGCGTCCAGGATGGATCTGTTATTAAAAATACTATCATTATGGGAGCAGATTATTATGAAGAAAGGGAAATTAATTCAAAAGGGATACCAATAGGGATTGGTAAAAACTGTCAAATTAACGGCGCCATTATTGACAAAAACGCCCGGATTGGATCAAATGTGGTTATCAATCCTTTCCCCCTCGGCACCGAGCAGGATCACGACAATTGGTCCATTCGGGATGGGATCGTGGTTGTACCAAAAAGCGTCATTATTCCGGACGGAACAGTAATATCTCCCCCTTAAATGTCTAATTAAGGACTATTTGCCCCTTTTCTTCCCCCGGAAAAGACACCATTTAAGGGATTTTTCCTGAATTATCCCTTAACAACTAGCCCTTTTTCTGTGGATAAAACCGCCTTATCTGTGGATAACCTCCTCCTCTTGGGGATAACTTCTCCCAAAAGTGGAGCCCTTTTGGGGACACTTTCTGTTAAAAACCCCCTCTATCCACAGATTTCAAAACTAACTTTCTTTTGATTATTTTATTCACTTAATTTATCCTCTTATTAGACTTCTGTCCCCAACAGTCTGTGGACAAATTAAAACTATTTCCTTTTGTTCTCTCCCCTGTATATAGCATACCCAGGGTCAGCAATCCCCGGGTATGTGTATTTCTCCTTCTTTTTCTTGATAAAATCACTTAACTCAGTTTATATCCACATATCCCCAACCCCTACTAAGACTACTATTTAATGATTCTATACAGATATGGGGAAAGGATTAATCTTTCTTCTCCCTCTTTCTCTCAAAAGTAACAACTATTACTTAATCTCCTTTCCAGGAAGGATCCCTTTTATCCAGGAAAGCATTCATTCCTTCTTTCTGGTCTTGAGAGGAAAAGAGATTAAAGAAAGATTCTCGTTCATTTTGCAAACCTTCCGTCAAGGAAACGTCAAAGGATTGATTGATTATCTCCTTAGCTGCCTGTACAGCAAGTGGAGCTCTTTCGGCAATTTCCTGAGCCAGGGATATAGTGTGTTTCAAGTAATCTTCAACTGGGTATATTTTGTTGATTAGATTAAAGGAATAAGCTTCCTCTGCGGACAAGGTTCGATTGTTCAGAATCATTTCCATGGCAATAACTTTTCCAACTGCCCGAGTTAACCTCTGTGTACCTCCTGCTCCGGGAATGATACCAAGATTTATTTCAGGCTGTCCAAAAACAGCGCTCTCCGAGGAGATAATCAAATCACAGGACATTGCCAATTCGCACCCGCCTCCCAAGCAGTATCCAGAGACCGCGGCAATGATAGGTTTCTTTATCCTTCGGATGAGGTCAAAGGCAGGGATAAAGGGACTTTTTTTCATATCATCCGGAGAAGCATCTACCATGTCAATGATATCTGCTCCGGCCGCAAAGGTTTTTTCGTTTCCTGTGATAACCATTGCCCCGATAGATTTGTCTTTATCAAAAGAAGTTAATGAATCCATCAATTCTGAGAGAAGCTGATAATTCAAGGCATTATATGATTTGGGTCTGTTTAGAGTAACTATTCCAACGCGGCCCTTTATTTCAGTGAGGATATTTTTGTATTCTTTCATGGGATTTTATTCCTTCTCTTAAATTGTTTTATGGAGAGTATAGCTGATTTTGACAGATAGGGATAATTCCTTGATTGGAATTTCCATTTAACGGCAGATCAAAATAGGGAGAGGGATCCAGGGTATTATGAATATCTAATTCATTCAGGAACCTATTATTTCCATCGTCCATCACTATTGAAAAATGAAGATGAACTCCCACCGGTTTTCCAATCGTGCCTGAGAAATTTCCCTGGTAGCCAAGAAGAGTTCCTTCTTCCACAAAGAGATCAGAAGTTCCGGCAGGAAAACTATCAACGATATAAGAATTTCCATTAAGGTCCGCCAGGTGAGTGTAGTAAAGCCAAATTTGGTTTTGAGGATGAAGAGGATCCTGTGGAACACGGATGATCAGGGAGGATTTCCAATCAGGAAGCCGAGTAAGATAGCCAGAATAAGATGCATATACAGGAGTGTCCCCTGAAGATTCACTGGTAAAGATATCAATACCTTGATGACGGTGCCCCGGGCGGAAAGAATCATCCCAAAGATAGCCGATATATCCAGCAGTTGGGATTAGAAAAGGAGTTGATTCCCTGCAGCGGGAGAGAGAGGCAATTTCCCAGTCAGGGTGGTTTTGAGGATTACGTATCCAGGTGATGACCCTTCCGGTTCGGGGAGTAGTTCCTTTAAATATCTGGTAAACAAAGAATCCTGCCGAGGAGGTAATAATAATAATCAAAGGAAGGATGAGCCACTTTAAGATAGTCTTTGTTGAGGAGGATTTCATGAGTCTGTTTTCTGGGAGGTAAATGATTGAATATTGTCTAGCGAATCTTCCTGGAACTCCGCAGTCATCAGAGTTACTTTCCCCCCAGTGAGATCATGGATAATCTTTCCTGCTTTTTCCCCGGGAGAGGAGAGCAGAGACTTTTCAAGGGTCTTCTGATCTGGGAAAGAAAAGGTGTATATTCGATGAAAGAATTCTTTCCCGTAGATTAGTTGATCAACACGAGACACAGACTCCCTGAGCAGCCCCGGCATTTGTTCAACGGCTTCCAGAAAAGAAGGCCAGCCTTCGTCAAACGATTTGATGTCTACACTGGTTGGAATCAGCAGAATTAACTGGTACATTGAATTTATTTGATTTCAAGAAACATAAGCTGCTCGGGAGTTTATTTTATTCTGGTGATGGAAAAAACAGAAGCTTTTATGAAGTGTAGACATGATACATGTTGCCGCCTTTTTCCTTGGCTTTATACATGGAAATATCAGCTTTTTTAATCAGGCTATTTGCGTCTTCGCCATCTTCCGGGAAAAAGGCAATTCCGATGCTGGTGGTAATAAGAATCTCATAGGAGTCCAGATGAAAAGGAGAGCTCAATGTGTCCAGGATTCTTTCAGCAGTAATTATTGCGTCTTCCCGTGTATTCATTTCAGGCAAGATTAAGAGAAATTCATCTCCTCCCATGCGGGCAACCGTATCGCTTTTCCTTAACAAACCAAGCAACCTTTGGGAAACAGCCTGCAGAAGTAAGTCTCCCACGTTGTGACCATAGGAGTCGTTTACTTTTTTCAGATGATCGAGATCAAACAGCATGATACCGATTTTTTTCTCATTCCTCTGGGAGCGGGAGATTTCAAGGTGGATTCTCTCATTAAATAGCCTCCTGTTTGGCAGCCCGGTCAAAGAGTCGTGGTTGGCCAGGTGCTGGACGGCTTTTTCAGCTTTTTTTCGATCAGAGATTTCTTGCTGAGCTTGTTCATAAAGGTTTGCATTTTGGATCGCAATCGCTGCCTGGCCCCCCAAGAATTTCAAGGCGTGAATTTCATTTTCATTAAAATCGTGAGGACGCCTTAAGGCAACATTCATCACTCCCAACACTTTGTTTCCAATTTTTAACGGAAGACTTATGATAGCCCCTTCCCACCGCTGGTCTTCAAAGAGGGGGTCAGCCATAACGTTGTTAACAACCAGCATAACCCCTTCCCTCGCGACCTTGTAAGTAGATCCGTGTTCCCTGGGGGTCATGATTGGTTTGTTTTGACGGACGCCATCAAATATAGATGCTCCAAAAGACAAAACGCCATGTTCGTATAAAAAGATATGAGTATCGTGTCCAATAACCAACTCCATGGCGCTTTCCAGAATTGCTTCCAGAACAGAGTCTAAAGATAAATTTAATGTGAGATGAAGGCTGGCTTTTCTCAAGGAAAGAAGTTCGTTTTCCCTGGTTTGTAAATTACTCCGCAACACATTGTTTGATTGGATTAGCTCAGACATAGAGGCTATAGTTAATAAAAGGGAAGCAAATAGAGGGCTGGAGAGATCTCTTCTATTTATCAAATAAACCGGACTTTCAAGCTGAAAAGAAGGAATCTTTTCAGCTTGATCTTCTTCAGAGAGCAAAACCAAAACATGTCCGGGAAAATTCTCTTGGGCCAGCTTTATTCCAGATTCCCAATCGCCCCCTAGAGACTCAAAATCAACCAGTAAAACCCGGGCAGAAAACTTAAGGTTTTCAGGAATTTCCTCCTCAAGAGATGAAAGGTGATCAACCTGGAAGGGAGGAAGGGGGTGGAGGTGAGACTGAAGACTCTCCCTGATTAATTTAGGAAAGCCCGATTTAGACGAGACGGCAACAATCTGTAAAGTATCCATACATTCTCTCTGCCTTGGGAAAGCCCATCCACGGGGAAATCCAGATTCCGACGAAAAAGGGGAAGAGTAAATTCAAAAATGAATCTACTGGTAACCAAGGTGAATTTTGGGTCAGTTTTTCTCATTATACTTCAGGATAGGGGAATCAGGACAAAGGTGGTTTCGTATAGGTATAGGAGAAGGGGAGCTTTTCGGGGTTTGTCTCAGCTGCAGAGTTTCTCTTGAAGAGCTGTGAAAACCGTAAGGTTTACCCCGCGCATAATTATGGTAAGATAGCCGTAAGTGGAGGTTTTGGATTAATCATATCCAGGCAGTGATGACAGAAAAAATTACCATTATTGAAGGGCCAACCCCGGAATTCCGAGAAGTGAATGGCTTATGGATCCAGGGTGTCGCAGATAGCCCAGGACAATTCGATACCTATTTTACTGAGCTGAGGGCGTTTGACGGGTACTCCCTGGTTGATCGCTGCCTCAACGCCTGGCAGAATAACGAAACCATCGTGCTCGAATACCGCACCGAGGCAGGACTCACGGACGAAATCACCATCCTTGCAGCTCATAACGAAGAGTCAGACGATGGAGACTTGATCCAGTTATGGGTTCGTCAACCCAGAGAGGATGTAGAATTTGAATTAAAATTTGACGACAGCGATGATGAAGAAGAATATTTCTAGGAGTCCCTGTCGCACAAAAAAACTCCCCGGGCGGATTAGGGGAGTTTATCTTTTTAAAGGAGGCAAAATTATTCTTCCCAAAATTCCCCTTCAATGAAGTTATCTTCGGTGTTGGTGTTTTTCTCTTGTAATTCCAATGCAAATTTGTGTTCTTCAATTATTTCATCCGGAACAAGAGTTAAGAAGAACTGGAGAAAAAGGGTGATCACTACTGCGTCATCAAAGGGGCCGGGAACCAGATCAGGATAAACCAGATAGATCAAGGACAAAAAAGGCAGAACTTTTACCAGAGGGTGTACTCTTTCGTCCTTCATCAAGCGGAAAATAAGTTGAAGGTGTTTAGTCATAGTTAATTCAGGGCAACTCAAAGTGAATGAGAATTAATTATACTACTGTAAGGTCCTCGGCGCCTGGTTATCTTGTATAATCACACACATGATGTTAAAACCACCGCTGCAAGGTATATTATTTGATTTTGACGGGCTTATTCTTGATACAGAAACGCCAATATTCCAAGCCTGGCAGGATAAATTCCAGGAACATGGAAAAGAATTACTGCTGGAAGATTGGGCTGAAATATTGGGAAAGTCAGGGAAAGAAGACGGCCCAATAGAGGAATTTTTAAGGACGATAAACAACGAGGACGAACAACAAGCGATCTTAGATGAGGTTTCACGAACGGAACTTGACTTAGTGGTGAAGAAGAAACCCCTGCCTGGCGCAGAAGAGCTTATTAGGAAAGCAAAACAAAAAGGGCTAACGTTAGGAATCGTTTCCAGCTCAGATCAAAAGTGGGTCCACTCTCATATAAAACGCCTGGGGTTATGGGATTATTTTGATCACACAAGCTGCGCAGAAGAGGTAGACCAGGCTAAGCCTGACCCGGCTCTGTACTATCTTGGGCTAAATAAGATGAATGTCTCTCCTGAAAAAGTGATTGTACTGGAGGATTCTCCCAATGGGGTTCTGGCTGCCAAGCGAGCGGGATTATTCTGCATCGCTGTTCCCAACGCTTTGACCCGGCAGCTGCCATTTTTTTCAAACGGAGGGACCCCGGATTTAATCCTGGATTCTCTGCAAAGTTTCCCTTGGGACGAGTTCATGAAGGAATAATTATGAAAACAGTTCTTAATGCTATTTTGAAGTTTGTTGCATTTATTTTGGCCGGGATTCTGATCTTGGCCCTACCTCTTTCTCTGCTTGTTTATAATACGGGAGAGGTTTTTTTTGACCAGGAAGGAGTAAATCGGATTACTGCCGCAATATTTCTTGATTCGGATATTATTCCTGCCACGATGGAGATCATCACCAATAGACAGGCTGAAGAAATTTCTCAAAAAATTGAAGATACAGATCAACCGGAAGGACAGGAATTAGATCTATTTACCCTGGTCTATTCAATGAAGGAAGGAAACTGGAAAAATTTCCGCGAGGCCCTTCTTTCTGACCAGGTGCTAGGCGGCTGGATTAAAAATACAGTGAACGGATTTTTCCATTGGCTGGATACAGAAGAAACAATCCCTCAGATTAGCTGGAACATGATGCCGTTGATTGAATACATGGAAGGGCCGGAGGGGAAGGAAGCGACGGCAGCTTTTTATAATTCCCTGCCAGATTGTTCGGATTTGCAAATGGAAGAGATGCAAACTCAACCAGGAGACTCGCTGCCCAGGGCAAAGATGGTGAAATACCTATGTAAACTTTCCACATTTCCCCACACAGAACAAATCAAGGTTTACTCTGATGTAATGCAGATGGTAATAAACGCAATACCGCAGGAATATAACGCAACCCAGGCTTTTCTGGAGGGGGGGGAGAATATAAACGGGATTTACACGCTTAAATGGAATATCCGAAGACTGCGGGTTTATATGGCTGCCGCCCTGCTGGTTCCGATTGGGCTGCTGTTCTTGATTTTAATATTTGGCGTCCGGTCTCTGGAAGGGCTGGGCCAGTGGTGGGGCATTCCTCTGGTTGGAGGAAGTTTAATTACCCTGATATCTGCTTTGTTGTATAAACCGTTATGGACTGGAGTGCTGACAGAGATAATGCCGGATGTTATTCCCCAAACTTCCCTTTTGTATCACGAATTAATTGACGGAAGTGCGCGTTTATTAACTCCGGTATTTAATCCTTTACGCTGGCAGTCATTTTTGATTCTGTTGATTGGCGTGGGTTTGTTAGCGACGGGCTTTATACTGAAAATGAGGGGCTCTGGGGAGAAAGATTCCTGATTTAATTAACCTGATAAATATAATTAGTGGAACAGAGTAATAAAAAAAACCGGGAACAGGTTAACTTGTTCCCGGTTCATTTTTAGAAAAGATTCCCAGCATGTTAAATTAAAACACTCTGGGCAGTCTGATAGTTTATTCTTTCTCGAACAAATTTTCCTTGAAGAAAGGTATAAGCAGCAAGATAATCAAGATGATTCCTTGCGCGCCAGCCATCCAGTAAGTGGAAGTGAATATTGAAGGAGCCAGGGTTCCTGCAGGAACCAGAGATGCCGATGGTGGGCGTATGTAGTGGGCGGGGAATGCGCCGATTGTCATCATCATGCCGGTGAGAAGGGCCAAGTACCAGCCCGATTCTTTGCGTTGGGCAAGTTTCAAAATTGCGAGCCCAGCGAAGATGAAGACCAGGAACATCAATGGACCGGTGCGGCGTAGAACGGCGGCGGCGGGGTCCAGAAGCGCGGCGGCGGGGTCTTTTAAGATCACGCGCACTGCATGGGGGAAAAGCATAAAGCCTTGAGCGCCTAGCATCCCGAGCAAAGTGAAGACCCAGAACATGGCGGATTTGGTTTTTTTGTCGTTTTCTTTCAGAAAGAGTACGACCAAGAAGGCGACAAAAGTCAAGAAAAAGGTTATGTAGGAGGGAGGGAATTTTTTAAGATTTTCCAACCAGCCCAGTCCGACGTAGCCATTGACCATCGCGGGGATGGAGAGCAGGAACATCGTTATAGGCCAAGCCCATTTTTTGCCGGCGTAGAGCGCAGCTGAGACAGCAATCAACGCCAAACCTACCAGCATTTCAATTCCGCTGTAGAGTGAGCCGATATACATACGGCTTAAGGGACCAGCCGCCAGATTTGTTGCCTGTTTCGACTGCTTCAGGATCAATTGATCCATCGTTGTGTCAAAAAGACCGGGGGCTACAAATACAATAAAAAGTCCTACAAGTATGGCGATTACCGCCATGATCGTCCAGTTGTTCTTCTTCTCCGTCATTAAAAAACTCCTTTTATATAAGGGGTGAGTAGGATGAATACCTGATTCAAGCCAAAGAATAGCACACGATACTTAATTTGTAATTGACTTACGTCAAGTTTATGGGACAAAAAAAATATTTGGAAAATATAAATGACAGCAGATATTTAGGGTAAACATAAATTTTCAGAGAAGATAATACTTCTCCGTCAGTTTTACTGTTTGCAGATTCAACAAAGGTGCGTGCTGCGTCCTGAACAAATGAAGGGGCAAGACATAATTACATCTACCTGGAACACAAAACCCGGCGAACAGCCGGGCTTTGTTGTAGCGGAGGGGGTGGGATTCGAACCCACGGTGGCCCGGGTGGACCACAACGGTTTTCGAGACCGCCCCAATCGGCCACTCTGGCACCCCTCCCCTGATGAAGAGCATTATACCAAGCGGATCATGGAGAGTAAACGCAGAAGGACTGACTAAGCAAGAAGACTATTTATTGAGGAAAGAAACAGAGAGCCTACTAGAAAGATTTAGCGTAATATATATTTGACAACCCAGCCATTGTGTGTGAAAATTTGAACAACCCTCTATGCAAGGGAAATATAGACCAATAAGTGGACTATATGAAAAAAATATATTAGTGAATAACAGGAGATTTGGAATGAAAAAAACAGACGTTTTGGTTATTGGGGGTAGCGCGGCAGGTTTGGTAGCAGCACTGACAGGCAAGAGTTATTATCCTGAGAAAGATTTTACAATGATCCGGAAAGAAAAAATAGTGCTTGTCCCCTGCGGGATTCCCTACATTTTCGGCTCACTTGAGAGCAGTGATCAGAACGTAATTCCTGATACCGGTTTGGAAAAGGCCGGAGTTAACTTAATTATCGGAGAAGTTACCAAAATTGACCCGGCTGGCAAAACATGCTTGCTGGCTGATGGAGAACAAGTAGCTTATGAAAAATTGGTTCTGGCCATAGGATCTCACCCAGTCAAACCGAAATGGCTAAAAGGTTCGGATTTGGAAAATGTTTTCACTGTTCCAAAAGACAAGGAATACCTTGATTTGGGAATAGAAAAACTCCAGGACAAAAATAAAATCGTGGTTATTGGAGGCGGATTTATTGGTATCGAACTCTCAGATGAACTCAACAAGAGAGGAAAAGAAGTCACTGTTGTGGAGATCCTTCCCCATGTGCTGGGAGCCGTTTTTGACGAGGAATTAGCACTCAAGGCCCAGGAGGTATTAATTGATCGCGGTGTAAAAGTTGAAGTTGGAGCTGGGGTCAAAGAGCTTTGCGGCAATGGCAAAGTAACCAGTGTCGTGCTTCAAAATGGTACTGAAGTAGAAGCCGATGCAGTAATTCTTTCCATGGGATACAAACCCAATGTGAAGCTGGCAGAAGAAGCAGGTATTGATACCAATGAACTTGGTTTTATTATGGTAGACCAGTATATGCGAACAAGAACGCCAGACGTTTTTGCAATTGGAGATTGTGCGGAAAAAAGAGATTTTATTACCAATAAAGTCATTGGTGCTATGCTGGCCTCTACAGCTTGTGCGGAAGCCAGAGTAACCGGGATGAACCTCTATAAACTTGAAGCGGTACGGCCTTTTGTGGGTACAATATCCATTTTTGCTACTGCGCTTGGGGAACATTCCTTTGGCGTTGCCGGGGTCACTGAAGATGCTGCCAGGGAAGAAGGTTTTGATATTATTACTGCCAGTTTTGAAGGCATAGACCAGCACCCGGGCAATTTGGCGGGAACGCATAAGCAAATTGTAAAGTTGGTAGTGGCGAAAGAGTCCGGATTGATCCTCGGTGGATCTGTTTATGGAAGCCGGTCAGCTGGCGAGATAGTGAATGTAATCGGGCTGGCGATTCAAAACCGGATGACTGTGTCATCCGTGCTGACGACGCAAATTGGAACCCACCCTCTCCTAACCGGCCCACCAACTGCTTATTCGATAATTAAAGCCGCCGAGATGGCTCTGCGGAAGATAAGAGATAACTAAAGTCTTGCAAAATAAAAATAAGAAGTTTCTTACTTACACAAAAATTTCTTACAGGTAATGAATAGCGGCATTCTTCAAGGATGCCGCTTTTTATTTAGGGGCACGAAGAGACAGAAATTCTTTACAGAATTGTTTAGAAACCCATGAATAAGGGCGATTTCCTCATAATCACCACAGTCCCTCCAGAATTTCTCCAGATTTATAGGCTAAAATGAGGCCGATACTTAGTTGTTGGTAAATACATTATTCCTGAAACATAAAGAATTGGCACAGGCAAGACCTGCTCTAATTGCAATAAATGAGGAGATCAAAAATGAAAAAAAGAACCATAATAATTGTTATTATTTCAGCTCTGGTTGTAGCGGGGTTGGCGTATGGGATAGTCAACGCTCAAAAAAAACAGCAGGCCAGTACTGATGATCTGCAAACTTTTGAGATCTCGAAAGGCCCTCTGAGCGCAGTTGTTGATGAAACTGGGGAAGTTTACGCAGACCAAACTGCGATGCTGTTTTGGGAAACAAAAGGAATCGTAGGGGAAATTAATGTAGCGTTGGGGGAAGAGGTTATTGAGGGGCAGATTTTAGCCACCCTAAACGAATCCTCCCTGCCGCAAACAATATACCTTGCCCAACAAGATTTTATCAATGCAGAAAGGGCTCTGGAAAATTTATACGAGGGATCTGCAGAAGCAGCCGCAGTCTCTCAGCTGGCAGTTGCTAATGCCAGAGATGCCTTGGATAGCGCTGAATATCGCTGGACCCTCAACCAACCAGGAAATCGCGCCAGCGAGGAGGAACTCAAATCAGCTAAAGCGAAAAAGACCATTGCGGAGAAAAGACTGACCCAAAAACAAAAGGAATACAATAATGCAAGCGGGTCAATCGCCAAAGCGAAAGCCCAAATTAATCTCACGGCTGCAATCAACCAACACCAATATGCTGTCTGGTATCTTAACTGGCTGAAAGATGGCGGAGATGAGATCGAAATGGCAATTTTTGACGCCAACGTCGCGGTGGGTTTAGCCAACCTGGAAGCGGCTGAAAGAGAATATAACAGGGTCAAAGATGGCCCTGATCTGGATGATATCACCATGGCAGAAGCCCGCATTGCCGCAGCTCAAGCATCTTTGGATATGACCTCCATCACAGCGCCATTTGGAGGCGTGATTACCTCTGTGGATGTGCTGCCGGGAGATCTGGTCTCTCCAAACACCCTGGCCTTCCGGGTTGATAATCTCAGTAACCTGATGGTTGATGTAGGAGTATCAGAAATTGATATTAACCAGATCGGCGTTGGCCAGCCGGTCACCCTATCGTTTGATGCGATTCTGGGGAAAGAATACCAGGGAGAGGTTGTAGAAGTTTCTCCTGTGGGAGTAAAAGAGCAAGGCTTGGTTTCGTTTGAAGTAACGATAGAATTGATTGATGCGGACGAAGACGTTCGCCCGGGATTAACTGCAGCGGTAGCAATTGTTGTCAGGCAGGTAGAAGATGCGTTGCTGATCCCAAATCGCGCAGTACGGTGGGTGAAGGGGGAACAGGTAGTTTATATGGCAACCAACCCAGATAACGTAAATGCTGAGAACCTTATAATGGTTCATGTGACCCTGGGAGCATCATCGGATGAGTTCAGTGAAGTGCTTGGCGGGGATATCAAGGCGGGAGACCTAATAGTTATTAACCCACCCAGCAGCAGTGTTTTCGAAGAGATGGGACCGGGGAGTGGACAACACAACAGCCCGTTTGGACAATAAAAATTAGTAGACGCAGGAGAGTACCATGACCAAGTGGGTAGTTGATGCCAAAGATATCACCAAGGTATACCAGATGGGCGAAGTGGAAGTTCATGCTTTGCGCGGCCTCACTGTGCAGATTGCTCCAGGAGAAGTCTTGTCAATCATGGGGCCTTCGGGCTCGGGAAAGTCTACTCTGATGAATATCCTGGGATGCCTGGACCGACCGACTTCAGGAGAGTATAGCCTGAATGGGGAAAGTGTTGCTACATTAACGGATGATCAGCTGGCTGACATCCGAAACCGGGGCGTAGGTTTTGTCTTTCAAAGCTTCAATCTTCTTCCAAGACAAACCGCACTGGCCAATGTAGAGTTGCCCCTGCGTTACTCGGCATTAAACGGGCGGAACCGCAAACAAGTTGCCACAGAAGCGCTGGAAGCAGTTGGTTTGGGAGACCGGATTAAACACAAACCGAACGAGTTGTCTGGTGGTCAAATGCAGCGAGTTGCTATCGCCCGGGCCCTGGTTAATGATCCTGCCATCATTATGGCAGATGAGCCGACCGGAAATCTGGACAGCAAATCAGGTGATGAAATTATGCACTTGCTCAGGAAATTAAACGAGGAAAGGGGAACGACTCTGATTATTGTGACCCATGACCCGGAAATTGCGGAATTAACCGACCGGGTGATATCTCTCTATGATGGACGGATTAAGGAGTAGCAGAACATGAATTTTGGAGCATCATTACTGGAAGCA
>JAIORG010000166.1 GCA_021108255.1 Anaerolineales bacterium
CTTTATGACAGCCCGAACAACCTCTTTGTGGCTGGATTTATTGGTTCCCCGGCAATGAATTTCTTTAACGCAGATGTCGCCCAGGAAGGAAAAGATATCATTATAAAAACGGATTCCATCACAGTTAAAGTCCCGGAAAGCCGGCATGAAGCATTAAAATCTTATATTGGAAAATCAGTTGTATTTGGCCTGAGGCCGGAAGACATCCATGATCCAAACTTTGCCCCTCCCCGCATCATCTCCCAAACCGTTGAGGCAGAGGTGGATCTCACAGAATTAATGGGGAATGAAATTTTCTTGTTCCTCAAGAGCGGCGAGAATGAATATGTCGCCAGGGTAGACCCGCGCACAAGCTACAAAATGGGAGATAAGGTAACCATGGCGTTTAACATGGACAACATGCACGTCTTTGATAAAGAAACCGAACAGGTCATCAAGTAAGAACAAATACCCACCCAGTAATCAAAACGTCTCCTCGCTGATTTCCTGCGAGGAGATGTTTTCCTGTAGGAGGGCAAATGCCTTATTCATACTTAAAACCATTATTGGATAACAACGGATCAAAAATCATTCTTCTTGTCCTGGACGGACTGGGAGGGATTGCTCTGACTCCCGATGGGAAATCAGCGCTGGAATACGCGAAAACACCCAATATGGACCGACTGGCTGAAGAAGGAACTCTGGGGCAAACTGTTCCCATCCGCTACGGGATCACTCCCGGATCGGGTCCAGCTCACCTGGCCCTCTTCGGCTACGAACCGCTTGAATTTGTCATCGGACGGGGAGCATTGTCCGCTGCTGGTATCAACCTTCCCGTAAAAGCAGGTGACATTGCTGCCCGGGGAAATTTATGCACCCTTGATGGAAACCGGAATGTAATAGATCGTCGAGCTGGAAGGATTTCTCATCCAGAAGCTGCCCCCGTGATTGAACTATTGAATCAGGTGCAGATTCCAGGTGTGGAGGTGGAAGTTCGCCAGGTAAAAGAATATCGTTTTGTGGTAGTTATGCGCGGTGAAGGTCTTAATCCGGCATTGAATGATACAGATCCCCAGGAAGTGGGTGTACCGCCCCTAAAACTGGAAGCGCAAGATCCAGAATCCAAAAGATCAGCCGAGTTGATGAATAAGTGGATTGAAAAAGCTTACCAGGCTCTGGCTGACCAACCGGTTGCCAACGGATTTTTATTACGCGGTTTTGCTACCGATCCCGGCTTGCCCTCCTATGAAGATGCTTATGAGCTGGAGGCAGTTTGCATCGCCGAATACCCCATGTATAAAGGCGTATCGCGGCTGGTGGGTATGGATGTAATCGAAGGAATTGACAGCGGGATTCTGGGTGAGTTTAATGCCGCAAAAGAACACTGGAATGAACATGATTTCTTCTTCATTCACATTAAAAAAACAGATAGTTACGGGGAAGATGGAAACCTGGAAGCCAAAGCAATGATTATTGAAGAGGTGGATCAGGCGCTTCCCTTATTACTGGACCTTAACCCGGATGTTTTAATCATCACTGGAGACCATTCGACTCCTTCTGTATTGAAATCCCATTCCTGGCATCCGGTGCCATTTTTACTCTGGGCACCGAAAACCCATCGCACCGACCTTGAAACCGCTTTCACTGAGAGGAATTGTGCCAGGGGAGGACTGGGGACTTTCCCGGCTGTTGAAACGATGTCCCTGGCCCTGGCTCACGCCGGACGTCTGCAGAAGTTCGGAGCTTAATTTCTCCTTAATTATTAAAAAGAAGGCGGCTCATTTAGCTGCCTTCTTTTTTTATTTGTTCTGGATAAAAATCAGCAAGATGCAATTAACTGCCAGGGCAAACATCCATTATGATTCTTCTGGAGAAGGTTTTCTGTCTTTTCTTGGCAGCAGCCAGCCAAGAAGAATCCCGGCAGCCAGGGTTGTAATGCCAAAGAACAGGAACACATCCTGCCAGAATCGGATAGGAAAAAGCCGAATGAGTGAATCGGAATACATGAAGAGCCAGCTGTCTCCTTCAAAGAATATCAGGTGGAAATTGGTAAATAAAGAACGAAAACTCACTATGGACAGGAATAAAATAGTCCCCAAAAGGCCAGCGGTTAACCACCCCCCTTTTGACACTGCCAGAATATAACCATTCCACCAATTTCGGAATCTTGCATAAACTCCGCCCAAAATCAGGACGGCAACAGCTCCCCAGAAGACTTTAAACACACCCTGAAGAACAATTTTTACATCTTCCAGATGCTCCAATTCCCGCTCGACATATATTGGTTCTCCAGAATTAAATTTTAGGTCTCTTAAATCATCCAGGGCAGCATTTGTTACCAGGTAACGTCTGGTCTGGTTTCCAAAATCCAGCCGTTCATCGGTGCTGAATCCATACTGATCTTCAGGAAAATTTGGCAGCTGATATTCCAGGTTCATGAAGACCGGGCTTAATAAAACCAAAATTGAAAGAACACAGATCACAACCGGGATCGATACAATGACTGCTCCACCGAGTATTCTTTCCAGGTTCGCTTTTTTCACTTTCCCTCCGACAGGTAATCTGGATCTGACAAAATATTATTCAAAACCATTTGATTCGTGATCCACTCAATAGGCGCTTTATTATCAGTAAAAATCTGCCCGCCTTCCGGCACCGGTCGCAGGTTTGCCAGAGTGATTCTCATAGCTTGAATCAAGGTTGAATTCGGCGATTCAGTTTCCAGCAGCAAAGCCAGGTTTTCCTCCAAATATTGGGGATCTGTCGGCTGCATCGTGGCATAAATAATTGAATTAAAAGTTCCCGGAACATCCATTACATAAACTGAAGGAAATACAGATTGAATTGTTGCAGCCAGTCCAGATAATAATTTTTCATCTTCCGGAGTTCGGCCCACGTTGAGAACTAATGCACCCCGGGGATCGAGGTGATCGTATACTATTCTAAAAAACTCCTGTGTGGTCAGGTGCCAGGGAATATAGGGTGGGCGATAGGCGTCAATGCTGATAATGGAATAACTCTTCCCGCTGTGGGCTAACCCCCACCTGCCATCCTGGGTAATTGGGTTTAAGTTTTCTCCCGTCATGCCAAAGTAATCCTGGCCAACTTTCACAATTTCCCGGTCTATTTCAAATCCATCGATTGGAATTAACCCGAATGCGCTTGTTGCCTGGCGGGCAGTTGTTCCGGCTGCGAGGCCAATAATTGCAGCATTATTCACATCAGAAGTGGTAAAAGGAGGTAAATTAAAAAACGGAGCTGGCAAGACCTGCATCCAGGTTCCCCCATATGCCTCCTGTTCAGGATGATAAATTGAATGAACACCCTGGCCTTCATTCAATCTTAGATAACGATATCCGTCGCTTTCCAGAACCTGGATATAGTTATAGGAAGATTCTTTTTCATAGATTTGATTGGCGGTCTTTTTTACCGGACCTGAGCCCCAAAGGATCCCCAATCCTATCAGCAAAACAGGCATCCAGATCCACTTCAGCACAGCACGCCAACCAGAGGATAGTCCCAGGCCAATTAAACCCACAATCATTAAAAACAGGGAGAAGACCACAAAAGTCATTCGGGTTCCCAACCATGGAATCAATAATAAATCAGGAGTGAATGTACCCAGGAACGAACCCAGGGTTGATATTGCATAAACCCGTCCTGAAACCTGTCCAGCTTTTCTGGAATCAGTTAATACCAATCGAATCGCAAATGGGGAAATCGTGCCCAGGAGAGTGATAGGGATAATTAATAATACAAGGACTGCTGAAAAAGCGCCCAATAACACACCCACCTGCAGCTGGTCAAAGGCATCTGCCGCAGCATACAAAACAGGGCGAGCGATAAAAGGAACAAGGCCCGCAGAAAAAGCACCCCAAACCAGGATCGTATAAAACACCTCATAATTTGGATACCGGTCAGCCAATTTTCCCCCTAGAAAATATCCTGCGGTCAGATAAATCAAGATCAGCCCGATAATGGATGCCCAGACCAAATTACTGGTGCCAAACACGCTGCCCAGAAGCCTGGAGGCGGCGAACTCGATCCCGAGAGTTGTCATTCCGGACACAAATACTGTAAAGTATAAATATTTTTTCATGTTAAGCTGGTTGGTTCAAGGATATTCTTTATTCTGCACCAAGTAAAAAATTTATTGCAATCGCAACTAAACCGGCCATTAGTGTTTTCAATCCAAACCCAATTTTATTCGCATCAGATATTTCACCCAAAAACAACCCTAACACAAACAAGCTAACCAGCGCTGTTCCTCCTGCCAGAGCATAACTTAAAACCGGATTCTGGATCACAGAATCCAAAAACAAGGGGGTTAACACAATTAATGCCGCCAGCGCCGGCGCTAAACCGTCAACTATCGATACAATAATCACTGCAAATCGGGAAGCCCTGCCAATGGAGGTATCACTCTGGTCGATTAGGGAGACTTTCTCTAATTCTGATAACTCTCTCTTGCGTTCCGCGGTCTCAGTTAAGTAAGCCCCCCACAACCCGGAGATTCCCATGGCAATTGAAGTAGCAATTCCGATTTGGATAGGAATGGATAGATCTCTAACACCAGCCAGGTAATTTCCCGCCAGAACACCAATTGTGGTCAATATCCCATCAAAGGCATTCATCACGAAATATCGCCGGGCGATTTCAGTGATCCCAACTATTTGATTATAGGATTTGATTTCTGCAAGGAATTCCGGAAATGATGACCACCGAACGCGGTTATTTTTCATGCTCAGTCTTGGTGAGTAACAACTTCTTCTACGGTTCTCTTCCCAGCTGCAACTTCATCTATGGAGTGGACTGCTCCTCCATTTTCCACAATAAGCTCCTGAAGCTCTTGATAAGATAATTGTTCTCCCTCAACTGTAATTTTGGCATTCTCTACATGATGATCGATCTCGTAGATCGTAATATTTACACCATCTACACCGGAAAGGGTAGAAATTTTCCGTGCCAGATCAACAATATCTGGTTCCAGAGGTTTCAACACATCAAGAACAATACGCCTTAAATTGCCCACCTTCATTCCTATCCTCCAATTAACTGGTTTTCATTAATAATGGAAAATTTTATTTTACTAAATTAACCCTGCTTATTTTCGTATTGATAAACCGTACAAATTCTACCATATCTATCAGAATTTTATCCTGACCTGAATTCCCGGCAGAATTATCCAGCCCTGAAAATTAATAACCAGGATATCGAATTATCTGATATTGACTAGCCTGCGAACTAACTATCCAGTATAATTCAGGGGATGAAACAGATACCTATCAAAGTTGATTTTCAAGTCTCGCCAACACCGGCTGCTGCTTCCCAGGCGGCTGCCTTAATTGGCTGCGCAGCCGCCACAGATTTCTACTTAAAGCCGGGCAGTTTTTCGCAATTATAATCAGCGTTTGATGCTACTGTTACCCAGTATCGCCCGGACAGACAATCAGTCCGGGTTTTCTATTTGCAAGAAAGATCAATACAAGGTGCAGCAATGAAAAAAAACAAAACTACAGGAAATGAAATCAGACAATCATTTATTGATTTTTTCACAGAGAAAGATCATAACTTTGTTCGTTCCTCCTCGCTCGTACCAGGGGGGGATTCCACTCTTCTGTTCACCAATGCAGGGATGGTGCAGTTTAAGGATGTCTTTTTAGGCACTGATCAACGGAAATACTCCCGGGCAACCAACTCCCAAAAATGCATGAGGGTTGCAGGAAAACATAATGACCTGGAAGATGTCGGACAGGACGATACCCACCATACTTTTTTTGAAATGATGGGAAACTGGTCCTTTGGTGATTATTACAAAAAAGAGGCTATTTCCTATGCATGGGAACTGCTGACAGAAATCTGGCAGCTTCCCAAAGACCGCCTTTACACTACAGTATTTGAGGATGAAGAAGGTGTGATTCCCACTGATGAAGAAGCTGCTGAGCACTGGTCAGCCCAACCTGGATTCTCGAAGGACCATCTTTTTTACCTGGGCCGGAAAGACAATTTTTGGGAAATGGGGAATACCGGTCCTTGTGGACCCTGTTCTGAAATTCATTATGATCTCCGGCCTGAAGAAGGTCCAGTAGTCAATAAGGAAATACTGGACTCAGATCGGTTCACTGAAATCTGGAACCTGGTTTTTATTCAATACAACCGCAAAAGTCCGGATAAACTTGATCCACTTCCAAACTGCCATGTGGACACAGGATTGGGGCTGGACCGAGTGGTAGCGATCCTGCAGGAAAAAGATTCAAACTACCGGACAGATTTGTTTTTCCCTCTGCTTGAAGCAGTTCAGAATTTGACCGGTGACACTGACCAGGAACGGGAGGAAAACTTTACACCTTACCGGGTTATTGCCGATCATGCCAGAGCGGCAGCGTTCCTGATTGCTGACGGAGTTGTTCCCGGCAACCTGGGAAGGAATTATGTCTGCCGGATGATTATCCGCCGTGGTTATCGATTCGGTGGTCATCTCGACCTGCACTCCCCTTTCCTGGGTAAAATCGCTGAAGTGGTGATTGATCTCTACCAGGATGCATATCCGGAATTAAAACAAAACCGAAATATAATCCTGAACACAATCACCCGTGAAGAGGAACAATTCCAGCATACGATTGTGAGTTCAACAGGTAGCCTTGAATTTATGCTAGATGAAATGCTTGAGAAGAATCTTACTGTCTTCCCCGGTAAGGATGCCGCTGATTTGTATTCTACAAATGGATTGCCTTTTGAGATAACCCGAGACATTGTCCGTGAACGAGGTCTTGAAGTGGATGAAGAAGGGTTCCACAAAGCTATGGAACAACATCGGATCATATCGGGTGCCGGAAATGCCATGGGAGATGTGGGAGGGGAGGAGGTAGAACTCTACCAGAAGTTGCTGACATCATTACAAGAAGAAGGCAAATTGGATTCCGGTGGAGTTGAGTATAACCCCTATGGCAGCTTAATCAGCCAGGGGAAAATCCTGGCCCTCGTGAAAAACGGAAAATCTGTCCAATCAGCGGGGGAGAAGGACGATATCCAGGTTATTCTCCCAGAAACTGCATTTTATATTGAAGCTGGAGGTCAGGTTTCAGATACCGGTATCATTGAAGGGAAAAACTGGAAAATAGCGGTTGAGGACATTTATCAACCAGCCGCTGGAATGATCGTGCACCAGGGGACGGTCCTCAAAGGGAGACCTGCAGTGGGAGATACTGCCGCTGCAAAAGTGGATCAGATGCGCAGAAAAGATATTATGCGCAACCACACGGGAACCCACCTGCTGCACGCAGCACTGGATCACGTGCTAGGCGAACATGCCCGCCAGGCAGGATCTCTTGTTGCTCCAGACTACCTCCGATTTGATTTCACCCACAACCAGGCATTAACCAGCGATGAAATCAAGGCAGTTGAGGGAGAAGTCAACCAGCGAATCCGGGAAGATCATCTTCTCAATATAAAACACAAACCCCTCCAGGAAGCTATTGATGAGGGAGCCCGGGCTTTATTCGGAGAAAAATATGGCGACGTCGTCCGGACAATTCAAATGAATGACTTCTCGTACGAACTCTGCGGCGGCACCCATTGTGACCGCAGCAGTGATATCGGGTTATTCCTGATCACAAGCGAAGGAAGTACTGCGGCCGGGATTCGACGGATTGAAGCTGTGACCGGCAGGAAAGCATATCAACTGGTGCAAAGCCGTTTCCAGGAATTAAAGACCGCAGCCAATTATTTATCAACCGGATCGGATCAGGTAGCTTTCCAGACCAGTGCTATCCTGGAGGTCCTAAAAAAGGCAGAAAAATCCAGGGATAAGCTGCTGAAAAGACTGGCGGTATTCGAGCTTAGTCAAGCACTGGAAAATATTGAGAATGTTGAAGGAATCAAACTGCTTACAGCTCAAGTGGAGGATGCAGATCTTGATACCCTGCGCATGATGGCAGATCGGTTTCGGCAGCATGTTTCCGAAAGTGGCATTATTGTGCTTGGTGCTGTTATTGATGGTTCTCCCCGTCTGATTGCTGCAGTCACAGAAGATCTGATCCAGAGAGGAATCAAAGCAGGAGATTTGATCCAATATGTAGCAAAGCAAGTTGGCGGAGGGGGAGGCGGACGCCCCAACCTTGCAGAAGCTGGTGGAAAAGATCCTGAAAAAATCAAGGATGCGCTGGACAGTGTTTCCGGCTGGATTAGGGAGAAAATTAAGTAACTTTTCCCGGACACTGCTCCCAAATTAATCTACCAGTGCCAATTTTCTTCGGCGTGGGTTGATTAAGGAATAATTACCTGGACAAGCCTCAAAATAAAACTTTGGTAAAATTAGTTCCGTGAAAACGCAAATTATTCAGCTTGAGATACATGACGATACTTTATCTGTAAAAGATAAAATGGATTGGTCTCAAACACCACGGGTTCTGCTGGTTTGGCCGGAACGGGGAAAGGTATTCAGAAACCGGTTAGATCTTGTTCTGCTGGAAAGGTACTGCTCAGCTCATGGCAGTCAACTTGCGCTCCTGACCAATGATTTAAAAGTCAAATCTCAAGCTGAAGAAGCAGGAATCCCGGTATTTCACTCCCGAAAAACAGCCCAGCTCCAACCCTGGAGGAAATCCTTCCGGGAGTTCAGGCGGCGTGATATAGAACAGCAAGCAGCAGAACCGCGTGATTTTGATTTTTTCGACCGGGAAAAAGAACCACGACTGAAAAATATTCCTGTCTGGGGAAGAATCGCCATTTTCACAGTTGGTGTAATAGCGGTGCTGGTAATTGCTGGTTTGCTTCTTCCCAGCGCAGAGATCACCATCCATAAAGAGGAAACATGGGTGGATTTGGTTATCCCGGTCGTGGCAAATCCAGAAGCAAGTGAAATCAATATATCCGGTATCATTCCTTCCCGGGAAATAGTCCTCCTCCTGGAAGGAGAGGCATCCCGTTCAGCCAGCGGTCAGATATCTATTCCAAGTGATTATGCCCGGGGTTATGTGATCTTCACTAATCTTACAGAAGATTCTTTTATTATTCCAGTGAATACAATACTCAGCACAGGAACAGAAGATCCTATCCTGTTTATCACTTTAATTTCTGGAAAAACACCAGAGGGAGGAGGAGAACAAATCTCGATCAGGATTAAAGCCCTGGAAGCAGGAACCTCAGGAAATGTTGATGCCAGCCAAATAACCCGAATCAATCAAGCTTTTGGTGCTGATCTTTCAGTGGATAACCCGGAGCCGACATCCGGAGGAACCGACCAATACATTCCTTCTCCAAACCAGGAAGATCGGGAAAAGTTATCATTATCCCTCACTGAAGAATTAAGAAATATTGCCTTAGATCAAATCAAATTGCAACTATCTTCGGAAGATATTCTGCTTGGCCCTGATTTCTCCCGGGAAGAGATTATCCAGGAAGAATTCTCTCCTCTTGCTGGATCTTCCGGGAACGCATTGACGTTGACCAGAAAGGCTCGCTTTTCTATATTTTACGTTTCTGGGGAAGAACTCAGGACACTTGCCTTAAAAGCCATAAATGCCCGTTATGCGGGAGATGAAACCGAACCAATATCAGACAGCATGACACTAACTCACTTATCCAGCCCCAAATCCAGGTCAGATCAATCCTTTGGTTGGGATCTTGGAGTCGAATGGAAAGAAATTGAAGTTATGCCTGACCATGAAATTATCCAATTGGTGTTAGGAAAAAATACGGCTGATGCTGAAATCCTCCTCCAGGAATCTCTGGATTTAAAATATCCCCCTGTAATTAAATTATTTCCCGGATGGTGGTTTAGGCTTCCATCTTTGCCCTTTAGAATAAATATCCTCCAGGAAGGCGGTTAATCCCTATATGAGTGATCTCGCAAGAATCCTGGCAGTGGATCCGGGAGATAAACGATTGGGAATTGCAATCAGTGATCTTACTGGAACAATCGCATCTCCAGTCTGTGTGCTGACCCATGTTTCCCGGGAAGAAAATGCTCTTGCAATTCTAGCTATTGCTGAAGAAAAAGAGGTAAAGCTTATCGTCATTGGACAGGCATTCAATTGGGATGGGGAAATAAGTTCTCAAGGAAGAAAATCCACCCGGCTGGCTGATAAAATCCGCACTCTGGGATCAATACCCGTAATTCTCTGGGATGAATATGGCAGTACCAGCATTGCCAGAAATGCGCGGCGGATGATGAACGTTTCCAGGAAAAAACGGTCGGGGCATCTCGATGATCTCGCAGCAACGGTAATCCTACAAACCTACCTTGATTCTCAATCAAGCCTGGGGGAATCATGAAGGCAAGAAGGAAATCCCGGATTAAAGGATTTCTGATTTTTGGTCTTGTTTCCCTGGTCCTATTAACTGTTTGTTTATTTTCCGGGATCATTTTCAGCATCCCATCCAGAACTGCAGAGGTGTTTGGACCTGCAAACCCCAACCTCGATCCTCTAAAACTCTACACCCAGTCGTTGGTTTTACTTCTTTCTGAAGAACAACTCATCACTCCGGCAAACATTCCTGCCGCTGATCAATTATTTACAATAGAAGAGGGCGACTCGCTGGAAAAAATTCTGACTGGTTTAAAGAACCCAAACCTGGTGAGGCACCCTGCGGCATTCCGGGCTTATTTAATATACTCCGGTATCGACACCCGGATCCAACCAGGAGAATATCTCTTTTCTAGCTCAATGTCTGAGCTGGAACTTGCAGATTCCCTCGGTAATCCTGCCTCTGCTCAAATCACGCTATCCATTTTATCCGGATGGCGGAAGGAAGAAATAGCAGAAACGCTGACTGGCCTGGGATTAGACCTCTCCCGGAATACCTTCCTCGAAATAGTTGAGGACCAGAAAAAAGAAGGCTACCTTTTTCCTGGCAGCTATCAGATAGAAAGAAATATTTCTGCTGAAACTCTGGTGGACAAGTTTTATCAAAGATTTTTATCCCAAATTACTTCTGACCTGGAAGAAGCAATCAATGCCCGGGGTTTAACAATTGAGCAGGCTGTTATCCTGGCCTCAATTATTGAACGGGAAGCAATTCTGGAAGAAGAAATGCCGCAAATTGCTTCCGTGTTCCTCAATAGACTGGGTATTGATCTGAACCTGGCAGCAGATCCAACTGTACAGTACGCACTTGGATTTAATGATCTTCAGCAAACGTGGTGGACAAATCCTCTTTCGCTGGATGATCTTAAAATAAACTCCCCCTATAATACCTACAAATACACTGGTCTACCTCCGGGGCCCATCTGCAATCCTGGTTTACCTGCTCTTCTTGCAGTTGCCTACCCGGCAAACACCAGTTACCTGTACTTCCGGGCTGCATGTGACGGCTCGGGCCAGCATCTCTTTGCGGAAACTTTTGATGAACACCTGGGAAATGCCTGTCCCTAATTTTCCCATTGAAATCCTAAGAATTTTCAGTTAAATTATCTAAGATTGTTAATTTCCATTTAGCCAGGCGATTCTGGCACTAGCAGCAACAAAAATACTACCGGTAACCAGAACAATTTTTTCATCACCAGCTAATTGAATTGCCCGGGTTAAAGCGTTCTGGACATTCGAGATTGCTTCAGAAGTACAAGAATATTCCCCCGCCCTTTTTTCCAGGTCCCCCGCTTCCATCGCTCGAGGGTGATCCGCCTGGGTGGTAATCAAATGAAAAGTTCTGGGCAGGATTTCCGCAAGCATCCCATCCAGCTGCTTATCTTCAGAAATACCAAAAACCAGAATCAGGGGTAAATCAGGAAAGAAGCTGTCTAGAGTTTCTCTTAATTTTCTCATCGATGCCGGGTTATGCGCCGCATCAAATATAACGGGAGGTTCACGGCGGGCGATTTCGAATCTTGCCGGCCAGACAGTAGTTTCCAATCCCCGCTTGATCTGCTCTTCATCCAAAGGAAAACCCCGGGATCTAATGTTATCCAAGGCGGCGTAAGCCGTGACTGCATTTAATACCTGGAAGTTTCCTAATAAAGGAATGAAGTAAGATGAATCTCCCTCCTGGCCTTCTTTGGGACTAGTAATAATAAATTCCTGTCCATCCAATGTACTTGAAACTATGGAATAAGGATATTCTTCTTCAACTATTATTAATGGAGAATTACGCTGAGCAGCAATTTTTTTAATCACATTCAGCGCGTTTTCTTCCTGCGGGGCACTGACCACAGGAATCCCTGGTTTAATTATTCCTCCCTTTTCAGCCGCGATTTCCTCCAGTGTTTCACCAAGGATAGTCACATGATCCAGGTATAAAGATGTAATCACAGAAACCAGCGGGGTGATAATATTAGTGGCATCTAAGCGTCCGCCTAAACCGACTTCAATGACGGCTATATCCACTTCCTGCCGGGCGAAAAATAAAAAGGCAAGACCGGTCATGATCTCAAATGTGGTCAGTTTGGGAACAGATTCTACTGCAGGTTTGATCTCCTCAACATATTCAGCCAAAGTATTTCTAGGTATTGGCACCTGGTTGATTTGCATTCGCTCTTCAAAATCTTTTAAATGCGGAGAAGTATACAGACCTACCTTGAACCCGGCAGCTTGTAAAACTGAAGCACAAAATGCACTCACAGAGCCTTTGCCTTTGCTCCCCGCTATATGCAAAGATGGGAATTTCTTATGGGGAGTCCCGAGCAGGTCTAAAAAATCAACCATGCGAGATAAATCAAAATTTTCTGGACTGAGGTTAGCTTGATGAGTTCGGCTATAATCCACAAAGCTGTAGATATAATCCAGCGCTTCCTGATAATTGATCCGGGGGTTATTAGTCATATTTTGCATTTTAACCTCTTGAAACCAACCAGGCAAGTTATTTCGAGTATTACTTGAAGAAGTATCTGTAACATATCCAACGGGAAAAATATGATAGAACTCATCCTTGATAGATTCAAAAAAAATGATTATGATAAGAAGTAAGCTTTACACAGTCAAATGAAAGCTCTACTACAAAAAATATATTACTTCACATCTTAATAATAAATTGTTTGTTTAAGCACCATTGTTTGGTTATAATCCCCTTGGTATGGATCAAATCGCTCAACATCCAATAAACCTATCTATCCAAGAGAATTAAAGGAGGTGATATCTCAAATTTACCGCTGTATCCCCAATTTTTTTAATCTATTCATAAGGAGTTAGAAGAATGAAAACGAAACGTTTCTTTTGGGTGTTAATCGCCCTCTTGATCGTGGGTTCTCTCCTGCTTAGCGCCTGCGGCGCTGAAGCAACTGAAGAACCTGTGGTTGATGAAGGACCCCAACCACTTGCGGATGGCACCTATTACGAGCGCGCCATGAACGGTGAATACGAAGGTACCGTGGTAACAATGACCGGTCCTTTCACCGATGAAGACGCGGTCAAATTTGACAATTCAGTGGCTGCCTTTGAAGAGGCCACTGGCATTGACATCCAATATGAAGGCTCCAAGGAATTTGAAGCCTCCATCACCTTGCGCGTTGACGCAGGCGATGCCCCCGACATTGTTGACTTCCCACAACCCGGTCTACTCGGCACCTTCGTCGCTCGCGGCGAGGTTGTTGATGTCAGCACCTTCCTGCCCCAGTCCTCCTTTGATAACTATAATCAGAGCTGGTGGGACATGGGTACCATGGCTGGCCCAGATGGCAACATCGTTGCCGGTGTCTGGCACCGCTTCAACGCCAAGAGCCAGGTCTGGTATCCCCAGGCCGAGTTCGAAGCCGCTGGTTATGAAATCCCCGAAACCTGGGATGACCTGCTGGCCCTTTCCGACCAGATCGTCGCTGACGGCGACAAGCCCTGGTGTGTCGGCATCGAGTCCGGCGCTGCCACAGGCTGGCCCGCCACCGACTGGATGGAAGAAGTTATGCTCCGCACCACCAGTCTCGAGAATTACGACAAGTGGACCACCGGCGAACTGCCCTTCAGTTCCCCTGAAGTCAAACACGCTTTAGAAGTTCTCGCAGAACTCTGGAAGGATGATTATGTCTATGGCGGTTCCGAAGCCATCGTAACCACCTTCTTTGGTGATGCCCCCTCCCCCATGTTCGAAGATCCTCCCAAATGCTGGCTGCACAAGCAAGGTAACTTTATCGTCAGCTTCTTCCCCGAAGGTGTGGAAGCAGGAACCGACTATGGTTTCTTCTACCTGCCCGGAATTGACGAAGCATACGGTGAACCTTACCTCGTTGCTGGTGACATCATGGCCATGTTCAATGACCGCGATGAAGTCCGCGCTGTAATGGAATACTTCACCATGGGTGAAGCTGTTAAAGAATGGCTTGCCGCAGGTGGCGCTTTGTCACCTCACATGGATGCTTCCCTGGATTGGTACGGGGACGACATCGAGAAAGGCATTGCTGCCCTTGTTGCTGGCGCCACCGGCGTCCGCTTCGACGGCTCTGACCTGATGCCCGGTGAAGTCGGTGCTGGCTCCTTCTGGACCGGCATGACCGATTACTTCTCTGGCACCGCCGATATCGACACAGTCCTGGCCGAGATCGATGCTTCCTGGCCCGGCAAGGTTGTTGAAGAATCCACCCTCGGAACAGAAGCAGACCCCATCCAGGTTCTCTTTGTACCTTCCGTGGATGTTGACTTCATGATCTCCAGTGGCGATCTAATCGAACAGGCTTTGAACGAAGCTACAGGCCTGTACTTCGAAGTCAGTGTTCCTACTTCCTATGCTGCGACCATCGAAGAGATGTGCGCTTCCCCCACAAACACGATTGGCTTTATCCCCGCTATGGGATACGCTCTCGCCAACCAGCTTTGTGGTGTTGAACCGGCTCTGGCTTCTGAACGCTATGGCTGGAACGTCTACTGGACCCAGTTCATAGTTCAAAGGGACAGCGACTTCCAGACCCTTGCGGACCTGGATGGCGCGACCTGGGGTTACGGATCCGTATCCTCCACCTCTGGCTACTTATACCCAACAGCCCTCTTCAATGATCAGGGCATCACCATTGGTGAAACAGTCGAGACCGGTGGTCACCCTCAGTCCGTGAGAGCAGTTTATCTCGGCGAAGTTGACTTTGCGACCACCTACTTCAGTGCTCCTTTGCTGCCAGATGGCAGATGGACCACCGATATGGCTCCCGACATTCCTGATGATTTCATCGATGATTGTGGCCTGAATGAGGACGGCAAACTCTACTGCGGTGATTACCGCGTTTTGGATGCCCGAGCCACCATCACAGACGAAGCCCCGGATGTAGTTCAGAAAGTCCGCATCCTCGGCCTCACCCCGGAAATCCCCAACGACACCATGTCCTTCTCCCCCGATTTCCCGGAAGCTCTCAAGCAGGTTATCATCGATGCCATCACTGCCTATGTAGGCACTGATGCTTGTGCTGAGACCCTTTGCCATGAGCAATTCTATGACTGGACCGGAGTAGGTCCCATCTTTGATGAAAACTTTGATGGAATCCGGATCATGATGGCAGATCAGGGAATCACCCTTGAAAACATTGGTGAGTAATCCACTCTAACTATCACAATCATAGCCCCGGGCCTTTGGTCCGGGGCTAAGTGAATCAAAAACTATGCTAGAAATAAAAAACCTCACAAAAGTATATGAGGGGGGCACTCAGGCTTTGTACGACGTCAGCTTCACCGTAAAACCGGGAGAATTCCTGGCCGTGATTGGCTTGAGCGGCTCAGGGAAATCCACCCTCCTGCGCTGTATCAACCGCCTGATCGAACCCACTGATGGTCAAATCATCTGGAACGGGCAAGATATCACCGCTGCCAGCCAGGACGAAATGCT
>JAIORG010000106.1 GCA_021108255.1 Anaerolineales bacterium
AAAACCATGGCCAGAAAAGCCGCTAGCCAGGATTAATCCTTCCACCTGATCTATATGACCGAAGATAAAATTATCGTCAGGACTAAAATCAATTGTGCCAACCCAAGTGCGGATTATATTGAGCTTCCTGAAGGCTGGTACAATTTTGAGGATATTGGCTGCAGTACGAGTCATTTCGCCATAATTTGTAGCTTTGCTAAAGCCACCAATACCACCTGGAGCATTTGTGTTACCGATATAGACGTTTCCTTCTTCTGATTGGCGACAAACGCCTATCGCACTGATTAGTAAGAGGGGTGGCAGTATGGCTTTTACAGGTTCAGTCACAATAAATTGATTGGGACAAGGACTGAGTGGTATATTAACGTCAACCATCCTTGCAATGTGGTCTGACCAAGGACCTGCTGCATTTATTACCACGTGCGTCGAAATTTCTCCTTGGCTTGTTAACACCCCTTCGATGCGATTATTTTTCATACGCAAGTCTACTACTTCAGTATTGAATAAAAACTTAGCCCCATATCTTTTGGCATTTGTGTAATAACCTCGAGCCACGAGGAATGGATTGGCGATCAGATCAGTGGGACTATATAAGCCTCCCACTATAAAATCAGAAATGGCTGGCGCCATTTCCTGGATCTGTTGGAGATCTAACACATATTCTTTAATGCCATATTTAGTATCGCGTTTGACAAGGCTGCGTTGCATTTCGATATCTTTTTCATTTAATGCTACCCAAAGATAGCCATCCTCGCGCAACTCCAAGTCGCAACCCAGCTCTTCGGGTAAATTGTGCCAACGCTGCATTGCTTCAACCATCAGCGGCAACTCATCAGGGTCGCGTCCAATTTGGCGAATCCCCCCAGGGTTGCGTCCAGCAGCCTCCATTGACAGAGAGCTCTTATCAACGACTAAGGTATCCACGCCTGCCTTGGATAATTCATATGCGGCCGACATACCTGTGGATCCAGCACCAATGATGACAACATCTGCTTTGAGGATCGTCATTCTTCGCACTCTCCATTCTCCGACAAGCCTAAATTGTTAGTATCCGTTAAGGAATATTTATTCTTCCACTGGTAAAGTAATCTACCCAAGTTAAATAGTTCGCCAATAATGGCCAACGCAAACTTTAAGCTTTCCCCCACTCATTTCAGAAAGCCGCGACAACTGAAAGTATTTTAATAATAAATATATAGAGAACAATCTTCAAGTACTAAGTGGCCCCCTTTAATTATCCAAATGGGTCAAAAGATTAACTATGGAGATATTTCTATTAGTGTGGGAATGAATCAGGGTTAAATCAAACCGTGGCGCATAGCAACTGCGATTGCTTGAGCACGATTAGTTACATTCAGTTTCTCATAGATGAGTGAAAGTTTACGCTTAACAGCTGTCTCACCCCAAAATAACTTTTGAGCAATTTCCTTATTAGCGGAACCTGCCGCTACCAATTTCAACAGGGCAACCTCATTGTCGGAAAGACAAAACTCATCCAAACTATGCAATCTGCTTAAATCTGCATACTGCTTGAGTATAGAATCTACCAAATCCTGAGAGAGCATCCGTTTGCCGGCTTTCGTCGCATGTATTGCCTCCAGAAGAGTCTTCCGTCTAACATTTTTAAGAAGGTAGCAATACGCGCCCTCTCGGAACGCTTCCAACAGGAATTGTTCTTCTTCATAATTGGTTAAAATGATAACTTTTATTTCGGGCAGCTCAGCGCTAAGTTTTTTAAGGAGAAGGAGTCCATCCATTCCTGGCATACGAATGTCCAAGAGCACGATGTCGGGTCTTGTGTCAACGGCCAACTGAATAGTTTCTTCTGAATTTGAAACTTCTCCTACAATTTCTATGTCTGCAGCTCCGGCCAACATACTGCGCAGGCCATGACGTACTACTGCTTGATCATCGACTATCAGTACCCGTATTGGGGTCATTTCTGGGTAATCCTTCACTAAGAGCATCAGCGATTGGGATATCTATTGTAATTCTACATCCTTTACCGGGTTCTGATTCAATATATAGGTCTCCCCCGATGCTTTGCGCCCGTTCCCTCATACCAATCAAACCAAAGTTGTCTGCATGGCGGGATTGCAATATCTCTTGTACATTAAACCCCTGTCCATCGTCACTAACTCTAAAGGAAACTTTTCGTTCACTGAAGCAAATTTGCATATCAATTTTGTCTGCTGAACTGTGTTGGAACACATTATTTATGGTCTCTTGGACAATCCGATATACAGCGATTTGGATTGCAGAGGTGAGTCGATACGGCTCTCCAAATACCTGTATCCTGTGGCGTAGATTTGTAAGTTTTTCTTGGTGTTTGAATAGCTCCTGTAAAGACGGAAGTAATCCCATATGATCCAATGTTGCTGGCCACAAATTGTAAATCGATGTGCGAGTATTCTCAATAGCTTGATTTAGGAGTTGTTTGAGCAACTGCAATCGGTCATTAATGCATTCTGAAGGAGTGAGCTGATTCCAAGCCTCCAATTCATATAAGGCCCCAATAATTTGCGAAACCACTCCATCGTGGATGTCAGCGGCGATACGACGACGCTCATTTTCTTGAATATTAATTGTTTCTTTAAGTAGCCGCTGGAGTGTTTTAGCTTTCTCCTCAATATCCTTTTGAGACTTTAAAAGTGCTTTAAGAAGCCGCGAGTTATCGATTGCCACGGATGCCTGGTTAGCAAACGAGCAGAGCGCAATTACATCCTGTTCGCGAAAATAGCTATCATCATGATAATGAACAGCCATCGTTCCAATGACTTGTTCCCTGATTAAAAGAGGTGCTATGATAACGCTTCTTGCATTTAGCCCTATTGCTCGTTTTTGATCGGCACGTGGATCAATCTGGGCATCTTGACTAATCAAGGGTTGACCGGTCGTGATAACCCTTCCATTAAGGGAATTTCTAACGGTCAATCTTCTGTGGGCTAAGTGTGTCACACTCTCGCCAATTCTTCCTTGTACCCGAAACCACTCTCCTCCCTCCTCTAAAAGCAAGACAAGCACATCATGTGCTTGCAATAATTGAACTGTCTTATTAGCGATTAGGGTTAGAGTCTTATCTAGATTTTTATTTTCTACCAAAGCCAAGCTAATCATTTCAAAGCTTTGAGACTCAGATTCGCGAAAACAACCATCCATTCGAAGTTGACTATTTTCTACGAGCAGATTCATACTAAATGTTAGTAGTGAAAAAAATTGAAGATCGTTAATGCAAAAATTCCTTAATTCTTCTGAGTATCCAACGAGAAAACCCCTTACATCCCCATTGAGCTCCACTTGATTGACCAGCATCGATCTCCCCCCCAAGCGGCTTACATATCTGCTCAGATCAATCATTTTACTCGGAGGATCAATCAAATCGGGAATGAACCAAGCGCCACATGATTCGTCAATATCATCCAGCAACATATTGTTAACGGGTATCATGATTTCACTGGGAAATACCCCCGTAGATGCACACAATACCAAGCTAGGAACCTGGACCCAATCCTGTACTATCTCAAAGAGCAAAAATTGATCAAGCTTGAGAGACTGAGCCATTGATGATGCAAACAGTTCCTGGAATTGCCCCTTAAATAATTTATCTCGAAATAACTGTAAGTGTTCAAATTGATTAAGCATTTGTATTTGCATCTTCCACAGCAAACCGCCCACTATTAACGTGGTTCAAAAAAATAACCGAAATCTAACAGAGTTATCTAAAAAAAAGAGCTGGTACTCGAATTATACATTAAATGAGCCACAAGCTTTGTTCAGTACGCAGTTTTCGCTGCGAATCAACCCACGAAATTTAACGTTTTATGACAAAACCCTTTCCAATCACTGCCTTAATGTCATCCACTCGATTGATGATCTGATCCGGTTTCCTGTCCGCTATCAAGGCAATATTGATCATTACCGCCTAGATCAGGCGATTATCCTTTCCAAAAAATCAATCCCAGGAATTCTTCCAGGTAATCATTAATCATCAGGATAAAAAGCGAGTCCAAGACCTCCTGGACCGACATGTGTGCCTACCACCGGGCTTACGTCTGAAACATGTATGCTCAACGGGTTAAATCGGTTCCTGACCAGATCAACAAGCGAATTTCCCTCCTCAATACAATCAACATGGACAATTGCCGCCTCCGCCATTTTTCTGCCCCCTAATCGTTCATCTGCAATTTTCAGCATCTCCTCCACAGCTTTTTTCTTGGTCCTGGATTGCGTAAGGGGTTCTATCAGTCCGTTCTCAAAATGAAGGATCGGCTTTATATTCAGGGCTGTCCCCAGCAGCCGTTTCGCGCCGCCAATACGACCTCCTTTATGAAGGTATTCCAACGTATCAACCACAAATAGAAGATTGACCATTTCGCGCATTTTTTCCGCAGCTGCTACAACCTGGTCCACCGGTCTGCCTTCAGCGGCAGCCCGGGCAGCCGCCATGGCAATAAACCCCTGTCCCATGGCACAAAAACAAGAATCAATAACATAAATAGAACAATCCGATATGAATTCTTTGGCAGCTAAAGCACTGTCAACGGTACCGCTGATCCTGGAGGAAGCGAGTACGCTAACAATGGCATCACTGTCTTTAGCACATTCCTGGAAAAACACTTTAAACTCTTCTACCGATGGCTGGGTTGAGGAAGGAAACGTGGTTGAGTTTTTTAAACGCTGATAGAACTCACCAGGTTGAATATCGACACCGTCGCGGTAGCAATCATTGTCCCAAATCAGCCAGAGAGGAATCACACAAATCCCCAGCTGGGTTGTGATTTCAGCGGGCAAAGAGGCGGAACTATCTGTGACGACTGTTATCCTTTGAGAGCTCATTAATGTCTCCTTGACACTAAAGCCTGGTTGATTATGAACTGCCGTTGGAGGCTTTGACAGACGAGGGCTAGAACAGTGGATCAGGAATGAATTTATATTTACAATCCCTATCCAATATCCCCAATTTAATCTGGATCAATGTTTACAAGATCAGGAACATGCTGCAGTAAATTCAGGAGGATTTTTTCCCGCATATAGGGGTACCAAAGATCCTCGTCCTGCTGGATCCATTTCCATTCCAGGATTTCTTCGTTTTCTTGTGTCTCTGCATCGTCCACGAGAAATATATACCACAAACATAACTCGTTATATCCGCCGTAATAATCAACACCCAGGCGTTCACTCCAACCTTCATCACTGCCGATCAGATGAATTCCCTCTTCTTCGAGCTCCCGATGCACGGCGTCTTCGGCACTTTCTCCATCATCAATGGCGCCGCCTGGTAATGCATAGCTCCCATCAGGACGGTGAAGGGCACCTAAAATTGCCCCATCTTTCTTTCTCAGAATAATCGCCCTGGAAGAAACATGGGTGAAGGGCAGGGTGATAGATTTATAATCACCAGCAATCCCTTTTCCTTTGATCACAAAAATGTCCTGATATTCCGCCTTCATTTTATTTTCTTTCCAATCTCAAAGGCTTTCCCAATCTGATCCCCAATCCTGTGGTATTGCTGAGCCTTGGTGGCATAGACAACAGGTGCTATTTTT
This sequence comes from Anaerolineales bacterium, assembly GCA_021108255.1. GTDB lineage: Bacteria > Chloroflexota > Anaerolineae > Anaerolineales > UBA11858 > B10-G9. Next base: position 5,547 of record JAIORG010000106.1, read on the forward strand.
AAGATATCCGGTTTGTTGTCCTCCCCCAAAGCGCTCTCATCAACCTTTAGATCAATTATTTCACCGATAAATTGGGTGTGCAGTCCGATCTCATAATGATGAATGAGTCTGCACTCCAAGACCATAGGAAATTCCCCAACATAGGGTGCGTCAACTAGATCGGATTTGACCGGAGTAAGTTTGGTCTCCTGAAACTTATTAACATCCCGGCCAGAAACAATGCCAAAATAGTCCGCCTCTTTAATATATTTTTCAGATGGGACGCTGAGGGTGTAAGCTCCTCTTTCCAGAATACTTCCATAGGTATGGGTAGCCTTGCGGAGAGATATGGTCACGCAGGGTGGTTTGGAACAGCAAATACCGCCCCAGGCAATAGTCATTACGTTAGGATTGCCTTCTTGATCGTACGTCCCTACACACCAGATCGGAGTGGGAAAAATTAAGGTTTGGGGGCCAAGGGATTTTTTCATCGGGATTAGTCCTTTGTGTTTCAAATCAGTCGAATATTAGTTAATAGTGCGCCATTATATAAATTAACAAGTGAGGCAAGGAATGGTTTCAAGAAATGCTCTGATCAGCACCGGCAATATCGTCCAGGCAATCCTCTGGGTAATACTTGTTTTCCTCCAGGTCATGATTGGGATACCATACCTGCGCAAAAAACGGGTTGAGTTTTGCCTGCTGGTCAAAATCCCAGGGAGGGGGCACACAATCAGGACACCAGTGACCAGCTTTGAGAATGGAATATGGCTTCCCAATGAATTCATGACCCGAGGCACATTTCCATGACAGCGCCTGATACAGATCACCATTCCAGGTTTGGGAAAGGCACTCCCCTCCTCTGAAAGCTGCTGCTTTTTGCAAATCAACCAGCTCTAGTTTTTCTTTCCCTTCGTCGTAGCCATGGTCCAATCGAATACCATCATCATCAGGGACCAGAGGGGGAACATCAGCACCCCAATCGGGAATGGCTTGATAAGTAAGATAGTCCTTAAAAAAAGCTGTTATCCGCTGTTCGTTGTGATTTGTATACCAATACCCGGTTCCGTTTTTGTGGTTATCGACCATTGCCCGCATGCGGTTGTAAGTGATTTTCTCAATAATTTTTTGAAAGAAGGGAAATTTCCGGGCTAACAAGGCAACCAGCTTTATGCCTAAAGCCATATCTTTCTGCACTGTATTCAACCAATCATCCAGCGAATCACGCCAATAGTTTAAATAACTGTTAGTCAGGCAGCTATCCTCATAGTACTGCATATGAAAATTACGCAGGGCAAACCACTTTCTTTCCATAACGGCTTCTACGGTAGAAATACCTCCCAATTTGAGCGCTTTGGTCATGAATCCATAAGCGGAACACCTCATATCGGGTCCGCCGCCCATATTGTAAGCCCGCCGCCAGAAATCAGACTCTTCTGAAATATCAAGACAGTTCACCAGGCCAAAGCCCGCATCCCTGCTGGTCGTATTTTCCATACAAGTGTTTATTGGTTGATGGAACATAATCGGATCCCAGAGGTTGAAATAATCCTTGCTATCAACCGGCATAATAAATGTCATTCGCAAAGAAGCCCAATATTTGAGATCAGATTCCAGGACGGCTCTCTCTCCAGCAATTTTTGTCACTGCATAGTAATCATAAATGGATGGCTTGAGGGGATCTCCCACCCGGCCGCAGTGGATTGGCGGCAGCCGATCACCCGTTTCGGCCACTGTACCAGTATGAATGTACTTAATATGTTCTGTCCCCTTCGGCTGGGCTTCTATGGCTTTGAGAATGTTGCGTATGCCGTCAATATTTACACACCTGGCGGCTTCGGGATAATAATCTGCCTGGGGTGAAATCAGCGCCATGGCATTTAGAATCCAATCCGCGCCATGTATGGCTTCTTCAACGTCCTGATACTCCGTTGCATCTCCCCAGATAATTTTTAAGCCGCTGCCTGTAGAAATTCCCTTACCCGGGATCGGCTGGATGCCGGCTTCTTTTTCGTATTTTCTGAATAGCCTTTTGTCTGTCCTGGTTGGCAGCAGCAGCAGAACAATGTCATAATGTTCCCTTCTTTTCCAGAGCTCCTTAAAAGCTTCATAGCCCATGCTTCCAGAAGCGCCAAACAGGACGACGGTCTCTTTATTGCTGCCAATTCCCATAATTTCCCTTGATTTACTTCTGGTTATATAATATCCCAGAATCAATCTTGCAGGGTTTGTTAATATCTCTACTGGTATAAACCACCGCGATCATCCGTGGGTTCTTCTGCATCAAGGAAATTCAACGATGGATGACAACCCTCTCTTAAGAGACCGGTTTCTTAAACGCCAAAATGCTGGTGCTGTTTATTAGCTGAAAATCTGTAATTCTTAACTGAGAAATAGCGGGGAGGGGGATTACTTCAACCCAGAATGTACAAAACTCTGGATGAATCTTCGCTGAAAGATCAAAAAGACAATGAAAAGCGGCGCAGCCACCATCAAGGTTGCCGCTGTGAGCAACGACCACTGGGCGCCGATTTCACCCAACTGGGTAAAACGTACAAGTCCAGCAGTTAGCGGCCGGCTTTTTTCACTGATGGTGATAATCAATGGCCAGAGGAATTCGTTCCAGTGCCAGGTAGCCGAAGAGAGGCCGAAAGCAATCAATGACGGGATTGAAGGAGGCAAGTAGACATGAAGGATAAGCTGCCACCAGGAACAGCCGTCAATTACACCTGCATCCACCAGGTCACGCGGCACACTTATAAATGCCTGCCTCATCAGGAATGTGCCAAAGGCAGAGCCAAAATAGGGAATAGCAATTGCTAATCGGGTGTCAAATATGCCCATCACGCGTATAGTCGAGAAATTGGGCGCTAACAGAGCTGAGGTTGGGATCATCATTTGCAGCAGGACAAAAAAGAATATCCAGCCTTTGCCGAAGAATTCGTAATTGGCAAAAGCAAATCCAGCCAGCACTATAGTGATCAACTGTACCGCTAAAATCATCAAAACGACAATGATAGTATTTATATAATATTGACCAAAGGGAGCCAACGACCAGGCCCGGGTATAATTTTCAACTGTGAGATGGGTGCTGAACCACACGTCTCCCCGGCTCATCGGGTCATTGGCTGGTCTGAAGGAAGCCACCAAGGCCCAGATTACGGGTACAGACCATAACAATGCCAGTAAGGTCGCCAATATATTGGTAATCCAGCTGCCGATCTGACTAAAAATCTTTTGCGGGGTTCGCTGGTTCTTATTCAACTCAGACCTCCTTGCGCTCTGAGGTGATGAAATTGGTTATTGTAAACGCCAGCAGGACAATTACAAAAATAACCGTAATGGCTGCTGAGATACCAATGTCCTGAAATTCGAATCGCTCCAACCAGAGTTCAAACAGCAGCACAGTACTGGAGCGGCTGGGCCCTCCACTAGTCAGCACAAATATATGATCCACAGTGCGGAAAGAATCAATAAAAGCCACAATGGCAATAAATACCGTTGTCCGGCGCAGCAGGGGGAAAGTTATTTTCCACAGGGTTTGCCAGCCATTTGCGCCATCCAGGGCAGCTGCTTCATAAACATCAACTGGCAGGTTCTGAAGGCCAGCCAGGTAAAAAACCATATAATATCCGGAATTTTTCCAAACAGCGACAATTACTACAGATAATAATGCCAGGTGGGGATTGCCGGTCCAATTTTCCGGACCGCTGTAACCCAGGAAACGAAGTGCGGTATTAAAAAGGCCGTAATCCGGAGTGAATAAAAATAACCAGATGGTCGCCGCGCTGACCATGGGTAATACCATGGGATGAAAAAATGCCAGGCGGAATAACCCGATACCGCGTACCTTGCGGTTGACCAGCAAGGCAAACAGAAATCCCAGCACAATGCTGATCGGCACCGTGCCTAAAACGTAGGTAAGGGTATTCTTAATTACTTGAATGAAGTAGGGGTCAGTAAACAGTTCAATATAGTTGTCCAACCCGATATAAGTCGGCTCACGAAAACGGGCGATGTTCATGCGCTGGCGGAAAAAGCTCTGGTAAATCGATAACAGCACAGGCCAGGCAGTGAACAAAGCGACAAACGCCGCGGTCGGTAAGATCAGGATATAGGGTAAGGGTTTAAATTGTTTTCGAGTGGTTTGAGCGCTCAAAACAGGTCCTCACAAGAAATGGGGTGACCAAAACACCTCTGGTCACCCCATTATAAATCATTTGTTTATCGGCGTCGCTTAGGGGCAGAAATCTACCAAAGCGGCATCAGCTTCGACTTGAGCTGCAGCCATTGCGTCGGCGGCACTCATCTCTCCATTGTAGGCACGCTGGAGGTAGTCGTGGAAAATACCGCGGACCTGCCCAAGATTCTGGGTCGCTAATTCAGCGCCAGCATATTGCAGCGCATCGCGAGCAGCTAAAGCCTGGGGCGTTTCAGCAGTATAGGCCAGCATCGCTTCAGAGTCATAAGCACTTGCCCGGTTGGCAATGTACCCAGTGTTGATGCTGTAATCTGCAACATATTCTGGCTGCGAGATAAATTCTACAAACTTCCAAGCTGCATCCTGCTGTTCCTGGGGTGCGCCTTTCATAATGTAGAAGTTTCCGCCGCCTGGAACACTGGAGTAAGTCCCATCTTCTTTGCCGGGCAGAGCCATTACACCAACTTCGAAGTCAGACTGGGCCAGAATTCCGGTCAGACTGCCGGAGGAGTGGACAATCATGGCTGTCATGCCACTGGCAAAATCAGTGGTAGCCGTAGCCCAAACTGCCTGAACACCGGCTGGCATTGCATTGTATTTGGCGGACAGGTCAATATAGAAATTAACAGCGCCAATTACTGCGGGGTCATCAAAGACAACGGTGCAGTCATCTTCAAGGATATTTTGTCCGCCGCCAATCGCTAGGGGCTGGAAGAGCCAGTAGGGCCAACCGGAGGGGAATTGCAAACCCCAATTGGTTGCATCCCCTTCCTGGACAGTGAGTGCCTGGGCAGCTTCGCCCCAACTTTCTCCATTTGTGGGCAGTTCCAAACCAGCATCAGCAAACATATCGGCATTGTAGTACATCACCACTGCACTGCGCTGGAAAGGAATGCTCCAGAGCTGATCATCGTAGTAAGAGTTCGCCAGGAACGCGGGCAGGAAATCAGCTACGTAAGCATCGCCGCCTTCCATGCTGCCGATATACCCATCCAGAGGTGCGATATAGTCGGCATTAATCAGGTCGTAGAGAGCAGTAGCCAGCATGACACCCAGGGCGGGAGGTTCACCGCCGCCGTCAATTGTGGTCTGGATAGCAGTTTGGACATCACCATATCCGCCAGAGAAAACCGGTTCAACGGTAATATGGGGATACTCTGCCTGGAAATCCTCAATGTAGCCATTTAAGATGGCAGCAATGGGGGCATCCACAGCCACAGGGTAGAATACCTGGAAGGTAACCGGCTCGATCACAGGTTCTTCAACTACCTCTTCCTCCTCGACAGGGGCTGCTTCTTCCTCTGTAGGCACTGCTTCTTCTTCGACCACTGGTTCGACAGTGGCCGTGGTTCCACAGGCTGTAGCTAGCAAGCCAGTGACCAGGAGCACTACAAGCAAAATATAAAACTTTTGTTTCTTCATCTTCTTCTCCTTTCTAGATTAATAATTAGTGGTTTTTGTGCGTAGCAAGCGCACAATGTTTAATTCAATAATGTCGGAGTTAAAATACATCTTGCTGTAAGTTACTGGTTGATTGTCATTGGTAAAAATAGTCGACCGGACACTGAGGACCGGTGATCCTTCCGGGAGCTCCAAATATTTTGAAATCCGCGGGCTAAGTGCAGCCGCCCTGATAAATGACTGGATTTGATGCAGCGGGGTTTCAATCGAATCAGACAACAACTGCACCAAATTGCCGTCAAACCCATCCCAGGTTTTGACAGACGAGTCAATTGCTGGCGCAATGTAATCATCAACATAAATTACTGGTTGTTTATCCGCCAGGACTATACGTTTAATGCAGCGCAATTTCTCCGTGGCAGGAATACTAAAAACATCACAAACATCTGTGGACGCCGTTTCAATGACCATCGACAGAGTTTGAAAATTGGGTTTGTAACCAACATCCTGGATGATCTGGGCAAAAGGAGAAAATTCGTTAAGTGAATCCTGGATACGGGGAGTGTGAGCTACAAAGGTGCCGATGCCGTGCCGCCGGAGGATAACCCCTTCATTTTCCAGCGATACATACGCCTCACGAAGTGTATTGCGGCTGACGCCCAGCTTTTTTGCAATCGCCGCTTCAGACGGCAGCTGATCATTCCGTTTAAGCTGATTTTGGGAAATGTATTTGAGCATGTACGCTTTTACTTGATTTAAGCGCGTGTCAGTTATGATCGCCATACTCTCCAGAGACTAAATTGTTTATGTTATCAAATAGCAATTAGCAGAGGTTGGACGTCCTATCTCTGTATCATAAAACAAAAAAATACTCCTGTCAACAGCAATTTCCAAAGTTGGGGAATTCAGTATTATTTGCTGTACAAAACAGAGTAACTCGAGCCAGTAACCATCATTAGCTAACTATTCAGGCCATTTACCCCCCAGGGACAAAACCCCGATCCCGATATCAATTAAAACGCCAACGATAATCCAGGGATGCCAGAACAGAATCAACAAGATTAAGGAAAATGCCGCTGCAAGCCCTGCTGCTGCCTGCCAGATATCACTTAATCCAGGAACGCCCAGAGCTCCCAAACCACTGAATATAAAACCCAGGGTTGAAAGAGCAACTAGAATTATGCCAACCAGGCGTACAAAACCAGGAGCTGAACCAATTTTCTGGAACAGCCAGGATCTGATGACCTCAGTGAAAAAGGCTCCCGGTTTTGGATCGGGGTCTCCGGGAATTGGTGCAGCTGCCAAACCTGCATGGGCCAGGGCATGGGCAATCAGAAACAAGCTGAAGAATGTGCGCAAGGTGATAAGAATCCTCCTCTCCTTAATGCTCTTTATGGCTCTCGGTGAAAGAACAAGTCCAAAAATAATTACCTGAAATCAGCGCTAGTCCTGTCTAGATAGAAACGCTTTTACAACCGCGTTAAACTCACCCGGCTTTTCCGCTGGAAGCGCATGCCGGGCATCTTCTATCACCTTCAATTCCGCGCCCGGGATACGCCGCACATAGATCTCCTTTTCCTCCGTTGGAAAATAGTCGCCGTCCGCTCCGATCACATAAGTTGGACAGCGGATCTCCCCCAACCGCTCTACTACACCCCAGCCAACAACTCCTTTCATGGCTTCCAGGTAGGCCGGCTTGTCATTTTCTGCCCAGCGCTCAATAAAGATTTCCCTCAATTCTGCATGTTCTGGTAAAGGAAAAAACCGATTTCCCAACACCTCTCCCATCTTCCGCAAACCCATCACTCTCACAATCAATAATCGCTGCCAGATTTGCAGCTGATCTTTCAGTGTACGGGGAATCAACTCCGGGGTGCTGTTCACAATTATCAGGCTCTTTACCATTTCGGGATGGCTGATTCCCAGCTGAAAAGCAATCATACCCCCCAGGGAGATGCCCAGGATATGGACAGGACTGCCCCCTAACGCTTGCAGCAATTTTGCCGTATCTTCAGCAAAAAGGGGAATGCTATATGGTCCGGGAGGTTTACCCGACTTGCCATGACCCCGCACATCAATGGTGATCACCTGGTAGTTTTGGGCAAAAAAATCGGTCTGCATTTCCCAATCCCGGCTGCTTGATCCCAATCCGTGGATAAGCAGCAAGGGCTCACCCTCGCCAAATATCTCATAATAGAGGTCAATATCATTCACCTGAATAATTGGCATCTTAAGAATCTATTCTCCCTTCACTGTAAACGGCTCAATCCAGAGTTTAGTCAGTATATTTTTTAGCATACCATGCGAATTGGGACAAAAATATGCTCTGGAACAGCAAAATGAGCCAAAACCCTATCACTAAAAAACGCCACTCAAGACGGCATTCGGTCCACTCAGGAAGCGTTCCAAGCTCAAAGTTGGTTTGCTCCTGTAATGCCCTGGGGCTGACATAATCCCGAAAGATATCATGCAGCGCCAGGTAAGAGCCAGCCAATAAAACAATAGTAATAATAACCATGATTAAAGTTATCAAATTGAGAAGTTTTTGTCTCTCCATATAGACTCCTTGATATAAGTATAGCCCCGATTTTTGGAGACTGGGAGACATTGAGACTCAGGGAGAGAGAGACTTTGTGACTTGGAGAGAGGGAGACTTAGTGACTGGGTGAAGGGGTGACGAGGGGACTGTGGGAGGGGGAGACTGGGTGACTGAGAGAATGGGGGACAATGGGATCGGGAGAGGGGGAGATTGGGTGAAAGGGGGCTCGGAGAGTTGTGATACACGAGTAATATTTGAACACTGTTTTTCTGACACAAAACTGACACAAAACTATGTTATGCTGAAGTTATGTCCATCCGGGTACTGGTAGTAGACGACGAAACCGCGGTGACCGATCTGATCGGGTACAACCTTCAAAAAGCCCATTACGAAGTGCTGACCGCTCATGACGGGGAAACCGCGCTGCAAATAGCTCACGAATCAGCGCCCGACTTGATCCTCCTGGACCTTATGCTGCCAAAAGTAGACGGACTGGATGTCTGCCGGGAGCTGCGTAAAACCAGTGATGTGCCAATCATTATGATCACTGCCCGGGGAGAAGAGACTGACCGGGTTATCGGCTTGGAGTTGGGCGCTGATGATTACCTTTGCAAACCTTTCAGCATGCGGGAGCTGCTGGCCCGCATTAAGGCAGTGCTGCGGAGAAATAAACCCTCAAGCGGCGTAGTTGACGAAGCTGCCATCCTGACCGGACCATCTGGACTTCAATTGGACGAGGACACCCGCACTGTCTGTATCGGGGATAACCTCCTTAACCTTACCAGGTTGGAATTTGACCTGATGCAGTACCTGGTTCTGAATGCCGGACGGGTACTATCCCGCGAACAGTTATTGAGTCAGGCCTGGGGCTACGATTTTGTGGGAGGAACGCGCGCAGTCGACAGCGCTGTCAAACGTTTGCGGGGGAAAATCCGGGTTTATCTACCCGGGGCTGAATTAATTGAAACAGTCCGGGGCATTGGCTACAGGTTAAAAAAGTAATTCCATGCGCACACCCATTAGACTTCGCCTTTCCTTAAGCTATTTTCTGGTCCTGTTGATCGGAATGGTTCTCGCCGGAACCCTGGCCTGGCTGGCTGTAGAAGGGTTGTATCTCGCTACCCAGCGGGAAAATCTTCTCGCTCAAGCCAAACTGACCGCAGCCGCGATAGGGGGCACTGCTATTCCCCTAGATTCCCCCGAATTCTATTCTCAAACCACCAACGTGAATCCAGGAATTCACACCCGCTTGCTGGACGAAGGAGGCGCGGTGGTAATTGGCGTTCCCTTACCAGCCGGCGAAGATCCTGTACAGGTCCCACCTTCAGAGGACGCTGGATATGTGCCAGCTGAAGAACTGGTCCTGCGCCCCGAAATTCAGTCTGCCCTGGCAGGTCAGCCAGATACCGCTGTGCGGGAGGTCGCGTCTTCCGGGGATCGACGTGTGTTGTACGCTGCCGCGCCGGTTTTTGGAGAGAACGGTAAAGTCATCAGCCTGGTTTATTTATCTACCCCACTTCCGCCCAGCGGGCTTCCAGAGAAACTGATTTACCAACTGGCCGGGGCAGTGGTGGCTGCTGGAATCCTAGCCAGCATAGCAGGAATTTTCCTGGCTCGCGGCATAGCCCGCCCCCTGGAAGATCTTGATCAGGCCTCAGCGGCGGTGTCTTCAGGAGATCTGACTCAACAGGTTCCTGCCGGAAGCAGCATCAGCGAGCTTCAAAATCTAGGTCAAACATTTAACCAGATGACTGACAGTCTCCGCCAAAGCGACCAGGCCAAAA
>JAIORG010000219.1 GCA_021108255.1 Anaerolineales bacterium
GCAGAGTGGACTTTCCGATTCCAGGGTCTCCGCCAATTAAATTGATGGATCCCGGTACTAAACCACCTCCCAGCACACGGGAAAATTCCTCGTGTTTCAACTGGATGCGGTTTTCTTCGTCAGAATGAATATCTTGGATTGGCCGCGGCACGGATGTTGCATTAAACCGGGAAGAGGATGCCGTTGATGATGGGGTGCTTTTTTCTACCTGTTCTTCAACCAGGGTGTCCCAGTTCCCGCAAGAGGGGCAGCGGCCCAGGTAGCGCGGATTGGTGTATCCACAATCCTGACAGACGTATTGTGCATAAGATTTAATCATGTACCCATTATAAACGGGTTTACCAACTGGAAGGTAACGGCAGTGAAAAAAACGGAAAATATCAAACGGATTGACCCTTGTAAAACAGGAAAAGCAGGCTATAATAAAAATAGAACAAACGTTCTATTTTGGCGCAATCAAGAAATTAGGAAAATCCCGGCTAGAGGGACTTTCCTTGCAGGGAGGCTTCAATGGATATAGGAATGCTATGGTTTGATAATGATCAGAAGGCCAGCATACCCAGTAAAGTTGAAAAGGCAGCAAGGTATTATCAAAAGAAGTATGGAAAGAATCCCAATCTTTGTTATGTTCATCCCAAAATGGTGAAGGGGGATAAGGTTAGGAAAAGCGGATCCAAAAAATCATCCGATCCTGGATCCCTGAAAATTGGCAAGGTCCTGGTCCTCAAGAATGAAAAAATCCTTCCAGATCATTTTTGGATTGGAATCAGTACTGCTGAAGATCCGATCAGTTAGGGGTGAGTGATATAGATTTCCCAACTTCCCCAGTAAGATTCATCTGATTCGTTCTGACAGGCGGGTACCTCAACATCAGGTACGATCAGCCCGCTGTCCGGAAAACTAACCTGATAAGTTAATCCCGGTTCAGCTGAAAAATCCGCATACCCCAGCCCCAACTCCGGTTTTAGGCCCGTATAAAATATTTCTATTGGATCAATTCCCAGGGAGATCTGAATTGCCACACCTGGAATACCATCACCTGAGCCGTTGGTCGCAACGATCTGAACGAGTGATTCGCCCAGGGTGGGATCACATATGGGGAGGGATTCCTGGAGGATAAACGGGGGAGATTCGGTAGGAGGCGGCGTTTGAGAGCTGACCAGCTCCTGGGTGGAAGTGGCAGGGTTGTCCGGGTTATTTTCCCCATTTTCTTCTGTATTTTCAGGCGAGTCGGTAGCTGCAGCAGTTCCTGTAGGGTGGACAGGCGGGTTCTCTGCCGCCTCACGGGATTGAAGCGCTGCGGATAAATTAGCGAGGATGACAGCCATCTCATGATCTCCCCCCTCAGCTAAAAAGCGTTGTGCCTGGGCAGCTAACGCCAGGGCAGGTTCATCATCGCCTATTAAATTCAACCGGGCTTCTGCCCGGGGAAGATTGTTGTTGGCCTGGTATGCCCGCGAAATTAATAAACGGTAGATATCCTTATAATCTGTTCTCAGCAAGCTTGGATGGGTATCTACCTGGGAGATAGGAGAAATTACCCAGGAGTAAACTATTCCCATGAGTAAACCGAGGATCAAACCCGTTAATAAATACCAGTTCCCGCGATTTTGATCCATTGGATTAGTTATTCTCCTTCAGGGCATTGTGCAGATCGCGCAGCAAGAACATATCCGGCAGGGTGTATTCAGCTTGGGAAGCAAATTTTAACGACTCTTCGATAGTATGAAGCGGGGATTCATTCTTCAATAATGTTAACCGGTTCATCGCCCAATCGAGATCATTGGATTGATGGTACACTTCTGCAACCATGAGGGTGTAGTCAGTTTTATAGTCAATTCTCAGGGAGTCGAGAGTGGTGTCCTGGTAACTTACGGGATTAATTACCCAGCCATAGAGTAACCCCAGCCCTAAACCCAGGAGCAGCACAACAAAAAAAAGTGTCCAGCGTGACATGGTTTACCTCTTTCAAATTAGTCCTCCTAATTGTGCCATAGAGAAGGGGAACGGACAAGCCATCTTGCCTGAGAAGATAGAAAGAATTGCCTTCAAAGTTGATGTTTCATCGTCTGTTAAGGGATTATTAGAATAGAATCACGCTTCTTGACGCTGTTCAGAGCTGATGATATAGTTACCGCGGAGGCAGTAAAAATATGGATAACCATCACAGGGAAGATGGAGTGAATCAATCTCAACAAGAACGCACCGCAGGTTTCTTATCTGGTTTCCGGAAACTTCTGGGAAATATTTTAGAGGGAGAAAACGGTAAACGGATAGGGACGATAGCGGGAGTGGTTCTGCTGGTAGCGATTGCTGTCATCGCCATGCGGGCGTTTTATCTTAATTCACAGAATGCCCCAGCTAATTTATCTGTCTTTGCCGAAGAGTCGGATGGGGGAGACCAGGTTGAGGGCCAGACCGGAGCCTCTGGGGGAGCTTTGGAAATGCCCAGTTTTGTTATTGATCAGGCCAATCTCCAGTATGGTATCCAGCGTGTGGCTTTGATTCATACCTCCATTCCTACCAGAGCCCGGGTGGATGTAGTAGTTTACACAGTAGAACAAGGCGATTCATTGTTTGGCATTGCTGAAACTTTTGGGTTAAAACCGGAGACAGTTTTATGGGGTAACTTTGATACCCTGAAAGATAATCCTCATACACTTCAACCCGGTCAGGAATTGAATATTCTCCCAATTAACGGCACTTACCATGAGTGGAGAGAAGGGGAAAGTTTAATCAAGGTTGCCGAGTATTATGGTGTTGATCCCTTGGAAATTATCCGATGGCCCGGCAACAAGATTGATATTTACGATTTTGATATTGATAATCCCGTTTTCGCAGCCGGACAGCAGTTGATTGTTCCGGGCGGAGAGCGTGAATTGGTTGATTACGGACCCCCTGCAATTACACGGAATAACCCTGCCATTGCTGCTACTTACGGTCCCGGTCACTGCGGTACGATTTACACTGGATCTGTGGGTGTAGGCGTATTTCTTTGGCCAACCACGGAACGCTGGATTTCCGGCTATGATTACAATCCTGGCGCTGGGCATCCGGCGATTGATATCGCCGGCAGTATTGGTAATCCTGTCTGGGCTTCCGATAACGGTGTGATAGTTTATGCCGGCTGGAGCAACTACGGATATGGTAATCTGATAGTGGTTGATCATGGCAATGGCTGGCAGACGCTTTACGCCCACATGAACACGATCAGCGTTGGTTGTGGCCAGAGTGTCAATCAAGGACAGAGCATAGGTGGTCTTGGTTCTACTGGTAATTCATCCGGACCCCACCTGCACTTTGAAATGATTTATGTGGGTTCGAAAGTGAATCCCTGGAATTTCCTTCAGTAATAATGCCAGAACTTGAAATTAATAAAAGCAAGGTACGTTTGAGTACCTTGCTTTTTGTTACAATAGGGTTGTTCTTGCCGAACATAGTGCTTGATTAAATTATCATGAAAAGAAAAAAGATCAACATCTTGCTGATATTACAGTTGCTTCTCCTGGTTATTATTGCCGCGGCCTGTGAAGGGATTGCGGTTGATCAACCGGGTGTCTCTCCGACAACATCGCTGATTAGTACCATTCATCCTGCAACTTTGACTGCCATCAGCGCTTCAGCGGATCCGAGCGCTACACCGGACCCGGATCCTATGGGTATTCCCTGGTCAAGTTTGAGGGGAGTTGAGCTTGAATTCTGGTATATCTGGGATTTAGATAAACCAGGGGAAGGAATTAATGCTATTGTCGATAAATTTAATCTGGAGAATGATTGGGGAGTAAAGGTGAACGCCGTTGATCAAGGGTTAACTCTTGACCCAATGGGTACTATTGAGATAGCCCTTCAAGAAGGGGTTGTTCCAGACCTAATGATCAGTGATACCGTCCACCTGGGCAGGTGGTATAGAGCTGGTCTTACCGCCGATCTCAGCCATTTTATTGACGATCCTGTTGTGGGATTGTCTCGTATCATACGGAACGATTTTTATTCAGGTATTTTCGAGTCTTTTACCCTGGATGGGGATATTCGTCCTGGAATCCCCTTTACACAGACTATTCAGGTGCTGTATTACAACCAGACCTGGGCGGGGGAATTGGGTTTTTCCTCATCGCCCGGAACTTTCGAGGAACTCAAGGATCAGGTGTGCGCTGCGTCAGCTGCCATCCAAGAAAGAACTGAGAGCTCCCAGGAATTAGCGGGTGGTTTATTGATGTATCCGGATGCAGACAATATCACTTCCTGGATATACGCTTACAATGGAGTGATTTTGGACCCGGACAAGGGAGATTATGAATTTTCTTCGCAAGAAGTATATGACGTTGCATGGGATTGGATTAAATTAGGCCAGGATGGCTGCGGTTATATGATCTCGGGATACCCGAACCCGATTGCTCGCGAGATCGAATTTGAAAAATTTAATCAGCGGGATGCATTAATTATAATGAATTCTTCTCAGAATATGAACCAGATAAGCATGCATGCTAACCAAACCGGACGCCCGGATGATTGGATTATGCTTCCATTTCTCGGATCTCTCAGATCCAAGGCGGTCACAGCCAATATTCAATCAGGCGTTATTTTTAATACCTCCCCCGAAGAAGAACTGGCCGCCTGGTTGTTTCTCAAGTATCTGACATCACCCGAAGTACAGGCGGAGTGGATCCAATACAGCGATTATTACCCGACCCGGAAAGATACACTGGATTATTTAAAAGATTATCAGACTGATAACCCGCATTGGTCACAGGGATTAAATCTGTTGAAGTATGGGCAGGCAGATCCACTGCACCCGTCCTGGGAAATTGTCCGCCAGGCAGTAGGTGATGCTTTTGAAGATTTATTCGGGGAAAATCTAGGGGAGATATCGAAATTGCTGGAGATGCTTGATCAAACGGCAGCTGAGCTGGTAGAGTATTCCCAGGAATAGATTTTCTCCAAGCCTTATTTCTTTTCCATGTCTTACTGTCTTGCGGCTGGAAAATCAGTTTAATGTCATCAATAAGAAAGGGTTTTTATGAAAAACAAACCACAGGTAACAATTTATACAGACGGAGCTTGTTCCGGAAATCCTGGACCGGGCGGATGGGGCGCTTTACTCCAATTTGGAAAAACAGAAAAAGAACTCAGCGGTTCAGAGAGCAAAACTACTAATAACAGAATGGAAATTACTGCTGCCGTAATGGCATTAAGAGCTTTAAAGGAACCCTGCCAAGTTGACATTTATACTGATTCGAAATATCTTAAGAAAGGTATTACAGAATGGATTCAAAATTGGAAAAAACTGGGTTGGCGGAGGGGTAAACCAGGAAAGACAAGCCCCCTTGCCAATGCAGACTTGTGGCAAGAACTGGACACGGTGATTACTGAACATGATGTAAATTGGCACTGGGTGCGGGGACATGCCGGCCATCAACTTAATGAACGGGTGGACAAACTTGCCAGTGAGGCAATAAAATTGAGTTAATCCCTTGAGAAACTTGCCCCGGTCTCTCAAAAAAGAATCCCTGTCTACGGTATAATCCTGTGCATGAAACCGGCAGAAACCCAGATTCAAATCCAGGGGGAACTTCTTCTGGCTAAACAATCCAGGAAAGAAGGCAACGAGGGAAGAGCCCGGGTCTGTGCCCGGCGGGCTGCAGGTACAGCAGCGCAGTTGTTTCTAGACCGTCAGCAGAAGATTATCAAGGCGGAAAATTCATTTCAATCCCTGAAGACACTTAAAGACACAGAAGAATTACCCGATCGGGTCCAACTTGCAGTTAGCAGGTTGATTCAACGGGTTAATGAAGACCACCAGCTTCCAGCGGAGATTGATTTAATCCAGGAAGCAAGGTTGGTGATCCAGTTTTTAGAGCCGGGTAATTCTGGCAGCTGAATGAATAAAAAGATAAAACAATTAATGAACCCAAAGTCTTCCTTCGTCCAAAAATCAATTTATCTGCTGGGAATTTTGATCTTTGTGCAGGTACTTCTGACGGGTTGCGGATCAGAGGAAACTCCAATTATCCCTACTGCCACATCAATAATTGTTGTAAGCGACCCTCCTCAAACACAGTTGGTTCCAACTGTGGGCGCGAGCCAGGTGCCTGTTTCTCCTACGCCCGATGAAGAAGGACAACCCGCTGAATTGGTTCCGGAAGATATTCAATATCAAATTATTGTTGAACTGGACTATTACACCCATCAGGTCTTTGTGGAAGAGAATATTCTCATTCCCCATCCCGCCCAGGTCCCACTGATGGAGATTCATCTGGTTGTACCTCCCAATGACTGGCTGAATGTTTTTACTATCCAGAGCATCAACTGGCAGGGGGACATACCCGTGGAGGGATATTCTCTGGATAGGGTTCGATTAACCATTCCCCTTGAGCAACCCTGGCTGCCAGGAGAGATAAAAGAACTATCGATTCATTACAAATTGGAGATTCCAATTCAAAACTCCCGACCAGGATACGGACCTTCCCCATTTGAATATACAGCAAGGCAGATCAACCTGGTGGACTGGTACCCGATGGTGCCTCCTTACCAGGATGATGGGGGATGGGTAGTGCATGATCCCTGGATTTTTGGCGAGTATCTGGTTTACCCGGCGGCAAATTTCGAAGTTTCACTAGAATTATTTAACGGTCCGGACCTGGTGGTAGCCGCGAGTTCAATTGCTATTCAGGATGAAAACAAGCTGTTGTATACGCTGGAACAGGGGAGGAATTTTGTTTTTTCTATCAGCCCCGACTACCAGGTTTTTGAACAGGAAGTGAATGGTACAACAGTCTATGGGTACGTTTTTCCACCCTATATGATTCCAGGCAAAGCTGCATTTAACACCACGGTTGAGGCGTTTACCCTGTTCTCTGAATATTTTGGCCCCTACAATCAATCCACCTTGTCCATGGTACAGGCCGATTTTGATCACGGAATGGAATATGAAGGGCTTTATTTCCAGAGTCGGTCATTCTTTGATTTGTATAATGGATCGGAACAGAGTTATTTGATAAGTATCGCTGCCCATGAGACAGCTCACCAGTGGTGGTACGGGCAGGTTGCCAATGATCAGGCCCTGGAACCCTGGCTGGATGAATCTTTCTGCACTTTCAGCGAGCTGTTATATTATGAAAAATTCTACTCGGACTCTGTGAGTTGGTGGTGGGCGACCAGGGTTAATCATTATCAACCGTATGGAGTAATTAATCGTTCCATATATGATTTTCGCGAATTTACTAATCAGTACCTTGAATACCGGAATGCCACTTATCTGCAGGGAGCGAAATTTATGGATAAACTCCGCAGCTCAATGGGGGAGGATAAGTTTAGTTCATTTATTAAAGAATATGCCAGAAGTTACTCAAATCAAATCTCAACCGGAGAGGATTTCTTTTCCACTCTAAATAACTACATTGACCCGGATTCACTCACCTGGCTCACCGAATATTTTGACGAGTAGGTAAAAAAAACCCCTTTCCTCGCCATTTTCCAGTTGGGATAATGAATGTTTGTGTTTTTTATCCCCAAAGCTAACGATTTTGATAACTGATTCTGGTTTGTTTTAAGCTATTATGTAGTTATCAAGATTATTTTAGCTTCTTATGGGGTAAGCCCCCATTTCTTCTCCTCCTTAGATACGCAATCACCTCACCGCGGGCAGCCGGTGAGGTGATTGCCTTTAAAATAAAAGAGGCGACGATGGGAATCGAACCCATGCTAAAGGTTTTGCAGACCTCTGCCTTACCACTTGGCTACGTCGCCTTGATATTAAGAAGCTGATGGACGATGGCTGTTTTGTGTCAGCCATCTGCCACCAGCCAAAGCTTGGATAAGAGCGGGCGATGGGATTCGAACCCATGACCTTCTCCTTGGCAAGGAGACGTTCAACCACTAAACTACGCCCGCATTAGAGTGCCGAGAGCCAGACTCGAACTGGCGACACCTTGATTTTCAGTCAAGTGCTCTACCGACTGAGCTATCTCGGCCTGACAGTTTTCCCTTGGTAATGCATCGCCAATTTTACTCGTTCGATTTGGCCTTGTCAAGCTTTAGGCCGCGAGGAAGGGAGAGGTAAGTAAAGCAGGAAACCAACGGCGATGATAATTTCTCCAACCATGACTCCAGCAGCCTGCATGGGCCCAAAGAAAGGTAGAGCCGGATATGCCTGGGTGCCGAACCCAAATACATCGGCCATACCGGATACCAGGGCAATTAAGTAGCCGGTTGCGACCAGGCGAACTCCAATATCCTGGGCAAGTGTTTGCAAGTGATCTGCCCTTTGACAAGCTTTTAGTCCGATAAAGCCTCCCAGGCATATCATTGCCAGGCCGGTTGAAAAAGTAGCAGTTTGGACAAAACCTACAACAGGACTGCGATCCAGGTTAAAAATTCCCGGATCTGCGCCAAGGATAAATACCAGGAATCCTATGATAGTTAATCCAACGCCGATATTGATCCGCAATTTTATATTCCTGGGTTTGGAAGAGTCCACAAATGAATCCTTTTTGGGGATTTTGATTATAACTGAAAACCAGTCTGGGCAGAAATAACTTTGTAAGAAAAATTTTCCACAAAATTTAACAAATTATCCAGTAATCGCTGCCATTCTTTGGTTGCCATAGCTACATTCAGCGCAGACTGGCTCTGAGAATTTGCCGATACCATGATTTGCGGTTGATCGCCATACATCGTATACCAGGCATCCACTGGCCGGATGCCTAACTGTTTGATTTCCGGGAGAAAATCACTGATTACGAATTCGAAATATTCCTGTTCCCGGTTGGGTAAAATATCCCAGGTCATGAGTAATTTTACAGTCATGCAGGTACCCTTTATTCGGATTCCTGGGCATAGTCCAGAACGATCACGTTGGTTTCATTGCTGGAGCGGGTGCTGGTGATGCTCAGATCGGGACGGGGCTCCACTTTTTCTAACCCCATCTCTTTGATAAATTTTTCCAGGGGGTCAAGTTCCACTTTACTTTCCTCTGTATGGTAATACATGGGAATGGCATAACTGGGTTCCAGGATACGGATCACTTCCACTGCTTTGGATGCTGTTAAACTGCTGCCTCCTCCGACCGGAACCAGGGCAACGTGGACATCTCCAGCGATAGATTTAACATCTGATTGGCTCGGCACCCTGCCCAGGTTTCCCAGGTGAGCTACCAGAACCCCGTTATAGTCAAAGATATACATCACGTTCCGCAGAGCGTCTTCTTTTCCTTGATGATTGGTTCGGATTCCAGTGATGAAAACCTCTCCGATTTCGTATTCACCGGGACCGGTAATGACATGCTGCTGTGACTTCCGTTTGCGGATGATTTTTGTATGGTTATGTCCGGGCGCGTCGTGACTGACAGTAACGATGTCGGCAGACAGATCTAGTTCGTTATAACCGATTTTTTTGTGGTTATAAGGATCAGTAACTACTGTAGCCTTACCTCTTTCTGTCAAACGGAAACATGAATGCCCGTGCCATGTTATATTCATCAAGCCTCCTGCTGGCTCCCTGTTTTTCCCTCATTTTCGGGTTTTCTTGCAGAAAATGATTATACTTCAATCTTTTGAATAATCATAGTTCCCGAAATGTACACTTTAAAATGTCACACTGGTGTTCCTCTGCTCTGGCTGATTTTCGACTGGCCCGCATTTACAAGAACCCGCTAACAATTGACTCTTGGACATCCCCCATTGGCGGAGATATAGGGGAACTTTGTGTATTTGTACCTGTCTCAACCCAGATAAAACGTAGAATTGGTATAATCTCTGGGCCTGATGTGGTTATTGGCAAAGTGCAGGAATTCCTGAAGCTCACTCAATCTTGGATGCGGTTTGACTTTATTATGGAAAACAAGATCAAAGTTGTTGGCGCCAAAGTACATAACCTGAAAAATATTACGGTTGAGATACCCCGCGATAAATTTGTGGTAATTACCGGGCTTTCCGGATCCGGAAAGTCCTCTCTTGCCTTTGATACCATATTTGCGGAAGGTCAGCGCCGTTATGTTGAATCTTTGTCGTCCTATGCGCGCCAGTTCCTGGGGCAAATGGACAAACCTGATGTGGAGTATATTGAGGGTTTATCTCCCGCAGTATCAATAGATCAGAGGGGAACATCCCAAAATCCCCGATCCACAGTGGGTACCGTCACAGAAATTTATGATTACCTGCGTTTGCTGTATGCCAGAGCGGGTATTCCTCACTGTCCTGAATGCGGCAGGGAAGTTGCCACCCAGTCAGCCCAGGAAATCGTTGAGCACATCGAGGGTTTCCCGGAGGGGACCCGTTTTAATATACTCGCGCCAGTGATTAAAGGAAGAAAAGGAGAACACCAGGGAATCCTCGAGGAGATCCAGAAATCCGGTTTTGTGAGGGCGAGAATTGATGGTGAAATCAGACGCCTGGAAGAAGATATTCAGCTGGAACGCTATAAACAGCATACTATCGAGGCTGTTGTAGACCGGTTGGTAATCCAGAAATTTGAGACAGACGAGGAACAAAACAACTTCCGCTCCCGATTAACAGATTCCGTTGAGACAGCATTAAAATATGGCGATGGCTACCTGATTATCTATGATGTTTCAGATCCAAAAAAACCAGTAATCACAAATTATTCTGAGCATCTGGCCTGCCCGGTTTGCGACCTTAGTTTTCCAGAAATTGAACCCCGTACATTTTCCTTTAATACGCCGCATGGCGCCTGCCCGACTTGTGAAGGGATAGGCACCAAACTTGAGGTGGACGTTAACTTATTAATTCCAGATAAGACTCTCTCTGTAATGGCTGGCGCAATTGATGCCACAGAGTGGGGTGGTCCGCGAGCACAAGGCGGATATTATTGGAGGTTCCTGGTGGGAGCTGCCAATGCTTATAAAGTGGATCTGGAAAAACCTTACCACAAATTATCGGATGATAATCAGTCACTCCTTCTTTATGGGACAGAAGGAGAAGAGGTTAAACTCACCTATGTAAATAAAGACGGCAGGGAATATGAATTTTACCGTGCCTTTGAAGGGGTGATCAACAATCTGGAGAGGCGGTTTAAAGAAACCCAATCCGAATATATGCGCACGCGCATTATGGGTTATATGAACGATCATCCCTGCCCCTCCTGTCTCGGCGCCCGTCTTCGCCCGGAAGCACTGGCAGTTACCCTTGATGAATTTAATATTGTGGATATTTCCACCTGGCCAATCCAGAGATCGCTTGATTGGGTGAACCGTCTCCAGGGAGCTGAATCTCCATTAAACGACCGTCAGCAAATCATTGCTGACCGGGTTCTGCGCGAGTTAACTGAACGCCTTGGATTCCTGGTAAATGTTGGTCTGGATTATCTGACCTTGAGCCGTTCAGCCGGCACACTTTCTGGGGGAGAAGCCCAGCGTATCCGGCTGGCTACCCAGATTGGGTCGCACCTGATGGGTGTGCTGTACGTACTGGATGAACCTTCTATTGGTTTGCACCCCCGAGATAACGGCAAGCTGCTGCGTACTCTGGAAGGATTGCGTGATCTGGGAAACACTGTGATGGTCGTTGAGCATGATGCTGAGACTATCGAAACCGCAGATTGGATCCTGGATTTGGGTCCGGGAGCCGGAGAACACGGGGGAGAGATTGTGGTTGCCGGAACGATTGATGAAATCCTCAAACACCCCGATTCATTAACCGGGGCTTATTTGTCTGGACGTCTCCAGGTGCCGGTGCCGGAAAATCGGCGGGAAGGAAATGGGAAATTCATTCAAATTTTGGGAGCCAGAGAACATAACCTGAAAAATATCGATGTTTCTATACCGCTGGGAAGGCTGGTCTGCATCACCGGGGTTTCTGGTTCGGGAAAATCCACCTTGATGATTGAAATCCTCTACAAAGCCCTGGCGCGGGAGCTAAACCGGGCTAAAAACAAACCTGGGGATCATGATGCGATCAAGGGCATAGAAAATATCGATAAAATTGTCAATATAGATCAATCCCCCATCGGCCGCTCGCCGCGGTCAAATCCGGGAACCTATACAAAACTTTTTGATCATATTCGAGATCTGTTTTCAGATCTGTCGGAAAGCAAAATCCGTGGATATGATAAAGGCAGGTTCTCATTTAACGTAAAAGGGGGACGTTGTGAAGCCTGCCGCGGTCATGGACAGTTGCAAATTGAAATGCAGTTTCTCCCTGATGTTTATGTACCTTGTGATGTTTGCCACGGTACCCGGTATAACCGGGAAACTCTCCAGGTTCGCTTTAAAGGGGAGTACAATATCGCAGACGTGCTGGATATGACCATTGATACGGCCAGTGAAGTATTTGAAGCTTTCCCTGCCATGATGAGCCGATTAAAGACGCTGCAGGATGTGGGGTTGGGGTATATTCGAATCGGACAGGCATCTCCCACTTTGTCTGGAGGAGAAGCGCAGCGGATAAAGCTTTCCAGGGAGCTCTCCAAGCGATCAACCGGATCAACTCTTTATGTACTGGATGAACCGTCTGTTGGTCTGCATGCAGCGGATGTGCATAAGCTGATCGAGGTGCTGCAGCGGCTGGTTGATGAGGGCAACACGGTGTTAATCATTGAGCACAATTTGGATATTATCAAAGTTGCGGATTATATTATTGATCTTGGACCGGGGGGTGGAGATGCTGGAGGCGAGGTTATTGCTGCTGGTCTTCCCCAAGAGATTTGCAGCACACCGGAATCCTATACGGGGGAATATCTAAAATCATATATTCGGGAAAATCACAAGAAAAAATAATGTAAAAAAGGACCGGATCTCTTGGAAGGACCCGGTCCCTTGATTTCTTCTCTACTTCTTTTTCGCTAAATATATATCAGCGTCCAGCATTACGCCTTCCCAGAAGAAATGATGCACAAAATACAGATTTCCTTCGTTATCCAGAGTGGGTTCCCCTGCAAATTGGGATACGATCAATACTGGTTCCTGCCAGACTCCGTTTTCTTTAGAGGACACAAATACTGCGGGGGTTCCCTTGTAGGTGCGTGTAATCCAGAGCAGCTGCCCATCCTCGGACACAAATGGGCGGCTGTCGTCCTCTTCGCTGTTTACCAGGGTGAGGTTTTCCGGTTCCCCCCAGGTACCATCCTGCATCCTGCTAACCCAGATATCGTTTGCACCCAGTGACCCCGGACGGGAGGAATGGAAATAGAGTTCCTTCCCGTCAGCGGTTATGTGCAGTTCGCCAACCTGATAGGCAGGGTTGTATTCTATGATTTCCCACGATCCCCAGATTCCGTTTTCGTAAATTGCTTTTAGCCATTGAATCCCGGAATAACCTGCCCGGGCTGAGCAGAACCAGAGTTGATCCCCGAGGACCATGGGGCAGCCGTCCAGGGCTAAGTCATCATTTAAGATAACTCGCTCCGGTTCGCTCCAGGATCCATCAATCAGGATGGATTGGTAGATGCCCGTCACACTGTCAGTCAGTTGTTTTTCGGCCGGGATTGAGACATCAGGGGTGAAGAAAAAATAAAACGTTTTCCCGGCGGGGGTAATGAAAGGAGAATCCTCTCCGCCAGCGGTATTTATTGGACCAGGCATAGGGATTGGTTCTTCCCAATCCTGGCTGTGCAGCATAGGAGGATGGTGGTCATTGGCAGGTCCCATTTTTTCCGCGCCGTCTGCAATCCTGCTGGAGCGGGAGGGAACAAGTGTGGGGGTGGATGGAGGCAGTGGAGAGTCTGAACACGAGCTGAGAGTCAGCAGAAAAAGGATTATAAGGGAAAGCTGGAAAAAGGATTTCATACTTACTCTCCGGAAATGAGAAATTGATTCCTGATTTAGTTACCCGTAGAATCAACCCGGATACGAACATCCACGGCTGCGGCGCCTTTTCCTTCTGGAAATACACGCAGGGGGTTAATCTCAATTTCGGCGAGTTGAGGAAAGTCGCTTGCCAGTTGGGCTAATCGTACCAGGACATCCCGAACTGCTGCAATATCTGCCGGGAGCAGGTTCCTGAACCCACCCAGTTTCCGCCCCGCCCAGGTCTTGTTTAGCATGGTATCCATTTCAAGTTCTGTCAGCGGAGCTAAGCCAAATGCCAGATCCTTTAATCCTTCCACTTCAGTACCACCGGAGCCGAACATCATCAAAGCTCCGAATTGGGGATCCTGAACTGCGCCCACGATCACTTCCTGTCCAAAGGTCACCATCTCCTGGACATATACTCCCTGGATATCCGCATCCGGCTGACCTTCCTTTGTCTGGTCCAGAATGGCGCGGAATCCCCCCCGGACGGATTTTTCATCCGCTAGATTCAGGAGCACTCCACCGACATCTGTTTTATGGCTGATATCAGGGGAGGCGACTTTCAGAACAACCGGCAACCCCATTTCTGCAGCTTGAGAGTATGCTTCATTTTCATCTTTGGCCAGGGTCATTTTTGCAGAGGGAATGCCGTAAGCATCCAGGATGCTCTGGGTAGCGGAGGCGGTTAGATGACTTCCAGAACCTTGATCCTCCAGGATTTGATGAACTGTTTCCTTCTGAACATCCTGTCTGAGAACAGGAACTGCTGCAGCGTGTTTCAGAAGTTCCACACGTTTTACCAACGCAGAAAGGACGGCTGCGGCGCGTTCGGGGAAGCGGTACTCCGGAATTCTTGCAGCCCGAAGATGTTCAACAGCTTCCTGAATCAGGCGTTCTCCCATCACTGAAATCACTACCGGCTTTTCAGACTGGTGGATGATTGGAATTAATGCCTTTGCTACGGATCCTGCAGTATGCATAGGCGGTGTAGGGAATATCACCATAACGCTATCTATGCCGGGGTCTTCCAGAAGAACCTGTAAACATTCTGCAAATTGATCAGGAGTAGCGGTAGCCAGCATATCCACCGGATTTTGTAAACTTGCGGCTGCCGGGAGAATTTTTCCCAGCTCATCCTTCGTAACCGAACTGAAATCAGCCATTCTTAAACCCCTGGATTCCAGGGCATCTGCAGCAGTAACCCCGGGTCCGCCGGCATTGGTTAGAACAGCTACTCTGTTATCGGTAGGCAAAGGACACCAGGCCAACGCCCGGGCTTGATCAAACAACTCCTCGCTGGTCTCAGCCCGCAGGACACCTGCCCGGCGGAAGGCAGCATTGTATGCGCTTTCCTCGCCGGCCAGCGCGCCGGTGTGAGAAGCGGCAGCTTTACGGCCGGATTCAAATTTCCCGACTTTAAGGGCGATGATAGGTTTCGAAGGTACAACCGCCCGGGCTTCTTCAATGAAACGACGGCCGGATTTGATCCCTTCCAGATAAAGAGCCAGCACATTGGTCTGCCCATCGGCAGCTGTTGGAGCCAATAAATCTGTTTCGCTGATATCCGCCTGGTTGCCCAAACTGATTAATTTTGAGATTCCATATCCCTGACCCCGGGCCCAGTCAATTGCTGCTGCGCAGATGGCTCCGGAATGGG
>JAIORG010000186.1 GCA_021108255.1 Anaerolineales bacterium
CAATATTCCCCTCTTGCACATTGCCGACGCGACTGCTCAAGCTGTCAAACAACGGGAGCTGGACACCATTGGCTTGTTGGGGACTCGTTTCACAATGGAAAAAGAATTTTACCGAGGGCGCCTGGAAGAAAGTCATCAGTTGAAAGTATTGATTCCGGACAGGGAAAAAAGAGAGCTGGTACACAGGGTGATCTATGATGAACTTGTGAAAGGAATGATCACAGACAGTTCCCGGCAGATATATCGGGAGGTAATTGAAGCCCTGGTAGCAGGAGGAGCGCAAGGCATAGTTTTAGGATGTACTGAGATCGGCTTGCTTGTGAAGCAGGAAGATGTGCCCGTCCCCGTTTTTGACACCATGGAAATCCATGCTCTGGCCGCAGTGGATGCCGCGCTGGGCAGGGGCTAATATCCTGTATAATGGAATAGATTAAGGGGCCTGTTAAGTAATTCCCCTGATGATGGCAGGTAAGTACCGTCTTTTCAGGCAGTAAATCCAGGAGGAAACATGGAAGCAGCCTATTTTAAGAGGCAGTTGGCGATTAACCGGGACCGGATTGCTGCCCTGGCCCGGGGCATACCAGAAGAACAAGCCCGCTGGAAACCAGATCCTGAAACCTGGTCGATCCTGGAAGTTGTTAATCACCTGGCCGATGAAGAGGAATTGGATTTTCCAGCCAGGCTTAAAATAATCATAGAAAAGTCTGAAAAACCCTGGACGCCAATTGACCCCGAGGCTTGGGTTATTGAGGGTAAATATAATGAACAGGATTTGTTTGAATCCCTGACACGGTTTATGACTCTTCGTAATACAAACCTGGGGTGGCTGGATTCGGTAGAAAATCCAGATTGGGACATGGTTTATGAAGCGCCTTTTGGTGAAATTAAAGCCGGAGATTTGTTCGTCTCCTGGGTGGCTCATGATCTGGTGCATCTGCGGCAGCTTGTTGAACTGCAGCGATTATACCTGGAAGAAAAAGCAAAACCCTTCCGCCTGGATTATGCTGGGGATTGGGGAATTCCAGAAGCGGAACCGGTTAAGAACGAGACAGATTAGGTTAAATAGGAAGAGGCTGCCTGATGATTTGGACAGCCTCTTTGTTATTAATGATGTTGATTATTTTTATTTTACAATAATCTCATCTCCCTCCACAACTTCGCCTATGACCCAGATTGGTTGGTCCATCCTTTCGGCTTTTATGACCAGGTTGTCCAGCTGATTGCAATCAACAGAAAATAACAAACCACCACTGGTTTGCGGATCAAACAGCAGCATGATCTCTTCTTCAGTCATGGATTTGGGAAATTGGACGTGTTCGCCAAAATATAATTTATTGTCAAAAGCCCCGCCAGGGAAACTGAACAACTTGGCATATTCCTTGGCCGAGCTGATAAAAGGGATCATGTCCCAGTGGATATTTAACCCAACCTTGGATTGCTCTGCCATTTCCCAGGCATGCCCGAGCAAACTGTATCCGGTAATGTCAGTGGCAGCTTTTACGCCGACAGACTGCGCAACTTCGGATGCTTTTTGATTGAGCCGTTTCATCCAGATCACTACTTCCCGGATATGTTCGGGCTTGGCTTTTTGATCCTTGATGGCGGTAGTTGTCGTGCCAAAACCCAACGGCTTGGTGATAACTAATGCATCCCCAGGATTGGCAGCGGATTTAGTCATGATCAGATCCGGATGGGCGAACCCCAAACAAATCAGGCCATATTTCGGTTCTTGATCCTGGATTGTATGACCGCCGGCAATAACCACTCCGGCTTCTTTCGCTTTTTCAGCGCCACCGCGTAATATTTCGCCGGAAACTTCGGGAGGCATATTAGGCGGGAAAGCGGCTATGTTGAGGGCAAGGAACGGGGTCCCACCCATAGCGTAAATATCGGACAGGCTGTTAGCAGCGGAAATTGCCCCGTAATCATAAGGATCGTCTACCACTGGCGTGAAGAAGTCCGTGGTCGCGATCAGGACCCGGTCCTTGTCCAGCCGCCAAACCGCCGCGTCATCCGGCTCACCCATCCCGACCACCAGATCAGGAAAATCTTCTTTTGAAAAAAGCCCCTCGATCGGGCGCAGAACCTGCGCCAGCGCTTCCGCGCCCAGCTTGGACGCTCAACCAGCGCAAGTTGAAAGTGAGGTGAGGCGAATTTCTCGGCCGCTGGGTTTTTGTTCTTTACTTTCCATAGGAGTTATTATTTAGAAAAATTAATTAGAAAGGTATATTTTCAATAAAAATTTTATCATAAGAAGCACTTATGGGGTGAGATGTGTAAACTAAGGACCCCGGAGTTTTACAAAACTCCGGGGTCCTGGTACATGCTGCGATTGTATACTAGCTGCTCTCTATGGTGAAATTACCACCTGTTGCCTAGGGAATTAACTCAGGCAGCGGCAGCAGATAAGGGTTGTCACTCGGGACCAACATTACCTGGATTCCGGGAGCCAATTTTTCGATATAGCGGTAGGTAAGCAGCTCGGGGTACTTAGCGAGAACATCGGCGATCAATTGCAAAGCTTGCGCTTCAGCCCTGGCTTCAATCACCTGCGATTCAGCTCTACCTTCCGCTTCAAGGATAGCAGCGTCCCTGGTTCCTTCAGCAACCTGCCGGGCTTGTTCGGCTTCCTGTTTGCGCTGTTCTACTATGTACTCCGCTTCCTGCGCAAGCTGCTCTGCAATTTGTTTTTTCTCAATTGACGCCGCGTATTCGGTGGTAAAGGTGATGTTGCGCAGCACAAAGTCAGAGAGGATTAAACCGTTGTCGTCTAGTGCCTTCGTCATAGTTTCTTCGATTTGTATCTTGAGTTCATCGCGATTGGTACTGTAAACTTCGTTGACTTTAAATTGGGAGACCGCATCGCGGATTACACCACGGACAGTAGGGCGTATCAGGCTGTCCAAATAGCGGTTCTGCCAGACGATATGAACTTCAAGGATGTCAGCCGGATCAAGAGAATAAATGATCGAAGCATCAATATATACTTCCTGTCCATCAGACGTGCGGGCTGCAATCGAATCGTCTCCCTGGATATCTCCCTCAAGACTGGCGATTGACATGGTGTAGGTACTCTTGGAGATAGGGTAGATTTGGACGCTTTCTGCATAGGGAATCACCCAGCGCAAACCGGGCTGCAGAATATCCTGCCTATATCCGTCAGGGGCAACGGCGCTGATGACCACGCCGCGTTCCTGGGGCTGGATAAATACCAGGCCGGCGCTGACCGTGTTGAGCACGATGGCTAAAACTATCGCAACGATAATCCCGGTCAAGGATCCGCGCGTTTTCTTTCCCTGGCGGGCACGCATTACTGCCAGGGCAATAAACCCGATCACTACCAGCCAGGAAAAGGCTGCTAATGCTGCGACCAAAATTGTGATTTGCATTTGTTTCCTCCGAATTGAGTTAAATGATGTATGGCTGTGCCATTATTTCACTTTAATTATATACGCAGGAAGGGCGCATTTTGTTTCACCAGTATGTTCTTATATCTTATTAATAGAGCTTGTGATACCCTTTGAATCGCTAAACGAATATTTAGACTTAAGCTGAGAACTCCGGTATTTTTTGCACATCCGGATGATGAAACCATGTTCCTGGGGGAGCCTTTGCCTGACTGGCGGAACTTCTGGATAAGATTTCAACGCAGAAGCAAGCTTCAGGATAATTAATATTATAAAGAATGTGATTAATGGCAGGAATATTGCATTTATTTAGTGACCTGGCAGGTATACTTGTATTGATAAATCAACCAATAACACAGAGCAAGGTGGGCGCTGCCCCGCCGCTTTTGGTAAAATGAGCCCAATGAAGAACAGTCCTGACTTCTCAAAGATTCTCACAAAAGCTATTGCCGCCCTGGCTGGAGGATTGCTGTTGTTTGCCCTGGTAGTAAGCCTCTTCACGCTGGGATTCCGCGCCATTTATGATGGCCGGATCTTTCCGGGAATTTATTCAGGCTGGATTAACCTAAGCGGTCAAACGCCTACTGACGCGGCTGAACTATTAAAAAATGAATATACATATCCTGGACAGGGGAAGATAACCCTTCAATACGATGATTTAAGCTGGGAGGCGTCACCAGCAGAGTTAGGCTTATTTTTCAGTCCCAATTACAATGCTGAACTTGCTTTCCAGACTGGAAGAGAGGGAAGCATAACAAAAAGAGTAGCAGCCCAAATTCAAGTGCTTCGCCACGGCATCGTCATCGCTCCTCAATTTGTGATGGATGAAAAGACGGGGACCGAATATCTAGAGGGTATTGCAGATGGGGTTAACCAACCCGTTATAGAGGCTTCCTTAGAATTAGAGGGGCTGGAAATTCTGGTTCAGGCGGGACAGATTGGCAGAGAGATGGATATCCCTGCTTCTCTAGATGTGGTCGCTTTGCAGATGAGAACTCTGCAGGATGGCAGTATCCCCCTGATCGTTTATGAAACCTATCCGGATATCCTGGATGTCAGTGCGCAGGCAGAAACTGCCCGGGAAATATTAAGTCAACCACTGGTATTAATAATACCCGATGCGGCAGAGAATGATCCCGGGCCCTGGGAACTTTCTCCCCAGCAGCTGGTGGAGATGATGATTATTGAACGAATTTCCACGAATGATGGAGATTCCTACCGGATTGCTCTTGATCCGGAGATGCTGCGGGAATACCTGGAGAAGAGAACGAAGAAGATCAACCGCGAACCCCAGAACGCGAGAATGTACTTTGATGACGACACTCGCGAGCTGGTTTTGATTGAGCAGGAATTTATTGGATTGGAACTGGACATTGACCAGACAATTGTTGTAATCGAGGACCAGCTGGCGACAGGGAATCACGAAATTGCATTGGTTGTTGAGAAGACCCAGCCGGATGTTACCGGGGAGAGCACTGCCGAGGAGCTGGGTGTCATCGAATTGGTGAGTTCTCAGTCCACTTATTTTTTCGGATCTAATTCCTCCCGGATCAATAATATCAAAACAGCAGCAGCAAAATTCCATGGCATTTTTATCGCTCCCGGCGAAACTTTTTCCATGGCAGAGCAGCTGGGAGATGTCAGCTTGGAAGCTGGCTATTCAGAGGCCTGGATTATTTTTGGAGATCGGACAATAAAAGGCGTTGGAGGTGGCGTTTGCCAGGTTAGCACCACTTTATTCCGGGCAGTTTTCTTTGGGGGTTTCCCGGTTGTTGAACGTTCCCCGCACTCCTACCGAGTTGGGTATTACGAACAAAAACCCAACGGCGCCAACAATTCCAAATTAGCCGGACTGGATGCCACTGTGTATGTCCCCCAGGTGGATTTTAAATTTACCAACGATACTGAAAACTGGCTGTTGATGGAAACTTACCTGAATAAAACCAGGAATTCGCTAACCTGGAAATTTTACAGCACTTTGGACGGAAGGACGGTTGATTGGAGCACCACCGGTCTGAAAAAAATAACAGATCCTCCGGATCCGATATATGAAGAGAACCCGGAATTGGCAAAGGGAGTGGTGAGGCAGGTGGATTGGGCAGTTAAGGGCGCGACGGTGACTGTGACCCGGAATGTATACCGGGACGGTCAGAAACTATGGCAAGATATATTTAGAACCAAATATGAGCCCTGGGCAGCGGTTTGTCAGTATGGACCGGGAACCAACAAGATGCCTCCCGAAAATCCTGACCCGGATGATCCCTGTAAAAAGAATTAAGATATAATTGAAACAAAAATTGACTCCAGCAGAGGAGGAGCAAATGGTAAGTAAAGAACTGCTTGAGATCCTGAGATGTCCTGCCTGTGTCCAAACCAGGGAAGGAACCCTGGATTATTACAAAGAAACCTGGTTGGTTTGTAATGAATGCAGTAGGAAATACCCTATTCGCCAGGATATTCCGGTCATGTTGATTGACGAAGGTGACAAGTGGGTAGACACGGTAGTGGAAGGTTTACCGGTACCGCCGCCCGAAAAATAAAAAGAGGATGTTAATTAAGGAACCCGGTCTTTCCAAAAGACCGGGTTCCTTCTATTTAACCCAACACTGTTTTCATCCAGCAATCTGCCAATACCTGGTGCCCGCGGTCTGTTGGATGAACACCATCTTCCAGAAGCAGGGAAGGAGATACCTGCTGAGTTGCCTGATCCAGGGCACTTTGAAAAGGAACAAAACCCGCGTTAAACTCATCCGCAAGATCCCGGACAAAATCTTGCCGGCGGGTAATATCCGCGGACCAATCCCGGGTTACTTCTCCTGTAAGGAGAAGAAAGGGTTCGCAGAGTACAAGCCGGGTATAAGGCAGGAACTGCCGGGTTTCTGTGAGGATATTGTGAAACATCGCCTGGTATTGCTCCGGATCTGAACCCATACCCAGCATCACCTGATTCCAGGTGTCATTGACCCCGATTAGAACACTGATTATATCCGGCAGCAAGCGCAGGGAATCCGCTTCCCAGCGGCTTTTCATATCCTGAATTCGATCCCCGCTGACACCCCTGTTATATATTTGAAAGTAATGATCTGGGTAGTTTTCCAAAAGCGAATCAGCAGTTTTCCGCGCATACCCAAATCCCAGACCATCGGGCGAGTTGGGACCGATCCGGGAGCGAGTTCGGTTGGCATCGGTGATGGAATCACCCTGAAAGAGGATCACGCTGTGGGGGTTGAATGGCAGTTGAGTATCGGTCATGATAATTTTTCCCCGTCGTTGGATTCCATCAGGTTCTTTTCCAGGGAATGATTGATTAGCAAATCAATCCCCAGGGCAAGCCCGACCCCGAGGGCATTGGCGAAGTAGTCCCAGGGATCATAAAAATTCAACATAACTCCAAAACCATTGGTAAGTTCAAAGAGTTCTACAGCCAGCAAGGCGCCAGCAGCTGAGATCAGTTTGGGATAGGGAAGGGGATAGAATCCCAGTTGGGCTATGAAGTAGATCGCAAAAGAGACCGAGAAATTAGATGCATACCGATAAAATAACTCTGCGCAGGGACCCGTATAAGAGCTTTTAAAGAGCAGTACAAGTACTCCAAGAAAAATGAAAACCAGGTTCCGGGTTCGATGGGATCGGGTCATACCAGGCCTTCCTTTGATTTGTTAGTTTCGCCTACGGTATATCAATCGAAATAAACCGAGCAGGAAATTTAGACGGGGCACTTCCTCTTGATAACTTTGGTAAGCATCCCCGAATTTACCCAGGTTTTCTTTCTCCTCTTCAAAGATATTCAGGCAAATTACACCTGCTCCAATAATTCCCAGGATGACCACCAGCCAGTGACGGGTGATTAGAGGGAGTGCGATATTGATCAGGAGAATGGCCAGATATTGGGGATGACGAACAATACTGTAAACTCCGGTGTCCACCAGAACTGTGGTGTGTATGTAGCCGCGTCCCTTAACTCCGCCTCGGGAGCGAAAAGTAAAGATTGGCAGCCATCCGAACACTGCTGAAAGCAAAATGACACCCCAACCCAGGTTGATGATCAAGGCATTCGCCTGGGGATCATACAGCAGCCAGGTAGCCACTATTTGTCCCAGGTCTGCGGCAGTTAAGAGCAGACTTATACTAAGAGATTTGCGGTTCATAAGTTTATCACCCTTAAAGTTAACTGCTGTGAAGCTGTTTTCTGGGCGGCTGGAATCCAGTACATGTCAACTAACAGGCATGAGCTACAAAGATCAGTTCACCGGGATAAGTAAAGCCGAGTGGATTCTTTTGATAATCAGCGTAGACCTCTTTAACCTCAAATCCGCAGCGAGATAACAGGTGCTCCGCCTCAAAGCGGAAAAGGTACCGCAGGGGGAAGGCATGTACCAGGCGTTCTTTCTGACCATCGGGATGGGTCAAGTAATAAATCAATTCTACCTGGATGATCTGGTTGACAATATCCCTGGAAATAGTTTTGTTAAATCGTAAAACTTTGATGCCTTCCGGGGTGGTAAATTCGGGTTCCTCCCCGATTTCCTCTCCTAAATTGTCTGCGGTGAAGGCTTCCAGGGAGGGATTGAAAATATCAAGGATCAGCGCACCGCCCGGTTCCAGGTGGCGGCGGATGCTGGTCAGGCAGCTGACCTGGTCTTCCACGGTGAGTAAATGCTGGAAAGGACGGAAAGGAGTTGTAACCAGGGAAAAAGTTTTCCC
Source organism: Anaerolineales bacterium (assembly GCA_021108255.1). Taxonomy (GTDB): domain Bacteria; phylum Chloroflexota; class Anaerolineae; order Anaerolineales; family UBA11858; genus B10-G9. The sequence goes on from JAIORG010000186.1 coordinate 8,112, forward strand.
GAGGGAGAAGTCACGCATATCGCCTTGAATCAAGGTGACCTGATCCTGCACTTCGAGGGGTTCGTCTTTCAGTTTCTGCCGGCAAATATCCAACATATGTCCGGAAAGATCCAGCCCGCTGATGGGGATACCAGCCCGGGCTGTAGGAATCAAAACCCGTCCAGTTCCGCAGCCGACCTCAAGGACAGGGCCGCCGGATTCTTGGGCAAAATTAACAAAAAACTCCACGTCCGGCCGATCTCGGTAAGGGATGACCTGATCATATAATTGGGCAACAAAGGGGTCATCTTGGTAGCCGCCGGCGTCCTGGGTCATGAGTCACTCCTTCACAATTGAGTTAAGTGTAGATGATGGGAACCCTGGTGTCAATCTATAATAAAGACCTCCGAGGTTGGCATAACCTCGGAGGTCTGAAGAACAAGCAGAAGCATGTTATTAAGTCACCTAACTCCCCATACTGCCCAAATCACGACCATTGCCAGCCCGATCAAGAAGCGAGCCACAAACGAGAGTCCCCAGCCGGTCAGCAAGCCTTTGGTAATCCCCCAGGCTTCAGTCGAATCCCGCAGCCGGGAATATTCCAGCAGGAACAGCAGTGTTGGCGCTGCCAGTAATCCTCCCAGGGGAGGAAAGGCAAAAGTGCCGATCAGTCCGGCCAGCAGTGCGCCGCCGATGGAAACCCAGCTGGCGCCAGCCTGGCGGGCTTTTCCGCCCATTAAAAAATTATCTATCAGGGTGCCAGCCAGTGCCAGCAAACTGATGATGACCAGGACCCAGATTTCCAGAGTCGCGAAACTGGTCACTAGTCCATGGATCAAAACAGCCGCCCAGATGATTATCACCCCGGGGTAAATAGGGATGACCATACCAAGCAGCCCTACAGCCATGATCAGATAAATGAGGATATTTAGAGAAAGGTTGAGCCAATTTGGCATGTGTTGTTTCCTGTGACAGGTCCCCGAGGTAATATTGACCTCCGAGGTCGATATTACCTCGGGAGACTAGTTCATTATGTTGGGGGCTCGATTATTTCCACGCCACCCATCCAGGGGCGAAGTACTTCGGGTATCACCACCGAGCCATCCGCCTGCTGGTTATTTTCCAGGACGGCGATCATCACCCGGGGAAGACCCAGGCCGGAGCCGTTTAATGTATGGACAAAGCGGGTTCCTTTTTTATCTTTCGGCCGGTAGCGGATTGCTGCACGACGGGCTTGAAAATCAAGCACGTTGGAAATAGAGCTTACTTCCAGCCATTCCCCGCATCCGGCAGCCCAAACTTCAATGTCGTAGGTGATAGCGGCGTGAAAACCCAGATCACCGGTGCAGAGTTTGTTAACCCGGTAGGGCAGCTCCAATTCCCGGCAGACGCGTTCGGCATCATCCACCATACGCTGGAATTGCTTCTCTGATTCTTCCGGGGTGCAGTAGATATACATTTCTACCTTGTCAAATTGGTGGCCTCGTTTAATGCCCCTCACTTCCCGGCCGGCGCTCATTTTCTCGCGCCGGAAGCAGGGAGAATAGGCTGTGTATTCCAGCGGAAGAGCGGTTTCTTCCAGGATTTCATCTTTGTGCAGTCCGGTCAGCGCCACTTCAACGGTGGGAACCCACCAGAAATCTTCTTCGTGGTCATGGTAGAGGTTTCCCGCAAACTTTGGCAGCTGGCCGGAAGCAAATACAATATCTTCCTTGACCATGAAGGGTGTATAACGCTCCTGGTAACCGTGGCGGGTGTGAGTGTCGAGCATAAAACTCACCAATGCCCGCTGCAGCCTGGCACCGACCCCATTTAGTACGTAAAAACGCGTTCCTGAAAGTTTAACTCCCCGTTCGAAATCCAGGATGCCCAGCGCGGGCCCCAGGTCCCAATGGGGTTGGGGGGTAAATGAAAATTCAGGCACATCACCGACGGTTTTGATTAGCTCGTTTTCGCTTTCGTCTGCACCGTCCGGGACTCGGTCATCCACTAAATTGGGAATTTCCGCCATCAGCGACTTGAGGTTTATCTCCACTTCTTTTAATTTGCTATTAAGTAGATCAACCTGGTCGCCTACTGCACGCATGGAAGCGATTTTTTCCTGGCGTTGATCAGGATCCTCGATTTTTTTAATTTCCTGGGAACCCTGGTTGCGTTCCGCGCGCAGGCGCTCCACTTCTTGGAGTAATTCCCGGCGTTTTTCATCGAGGGTAATGACCTGGTCGACAGGAGATGGATCCTGGTGCCGTTTGGTTAATGACTGGCGGATCAGGTCGGGATTTTCCCGGAAAAGCTGAATATCTAACATATAAGCACTCCTGGTTGGGATAATTAAAACACCCACTCGCCAGCAGGACGAGGGGTGTTCGTGGTGCCACCTGCTTTTACCGCAGAATTGCGGTCTCATTGGTCCGGGGTAACGGCCGGTCCGGCTCCCTTATGGCATATTGCCTCTGCGGGAGCGATGTTCCTCGCCTGGCGGCCTGTCTTGAGAGGACTCGAAAGGTTTGGATTACGGAGGGGATTTCACCGTCTCTGTCCAATCCCCTCACACCAACCGGGGACTCTCTGAATAGAAGAGTCGGGTACTGATCTCCGTGTACATCGTGATTATTGATTTGGGGATGATTATACTGGACGAGGAGGATAACTGTAAAGGATGACAGCAGGACGTCTTTATAGATTATCCTCCATATACAGTGGGTGGGGTTCTGTTCAGTACGGTAAGTAAAATTTTTACAACGGAGAGTATCGCGGACCTGATCGAGGATTTTTTCTCCCTAAACTTCCCCCCGCCACTCAGGAATAATTCGTATTATGCTATACTCCGATTAGCTAAGAATCAAGCAGTAAAAAAAACAGATTAGGCAAAAGAACCTCCTGAAGTGATTGTTTGTAAATGACCTAAGGGACTATTTTGCATTAACAAATTAATTAACGTTAGGCGCAAAGAAAAACAAAGTTGTATAGAGGAGAAGCAATGAAAATAACAGTCTTAATAGAAAATACTAAATCTCCAGATAGGGTAGAACTCCTTTATGAGCATGGTTTATCAATTCATATCGCATTTCAAGGAAATAGTATTCTATTTGATATGGGGGCTTCGGAAGCTTTCTCAAAGAATGCTGATGTGCTTGGAATTGATTTGTCTGGCGTAAATTCGGCGGTAATATCTCATCATCACTTTGATCATGGGGGCGGATTATCTCGATTTATTGAACTGAATAAAGCAGCCAACATATTTCTTGATGAAGCCCCTGATGGAGAGAGTTATTTTAAGGCCTTGGGTTTCATCAAGCGGTACATTGGATTGGATGCAAGGGTCTTTGATGCAAATCCTGAGCGGTTTGTGTTTGTGAATCAAAATACTGAAATCCTGCCTGATGTCTTTATTATCCCGAAAATTGAACTTGCGTATCCGAAACCTGAAGGAAATAAATATTTATATTTGAAAAAGGGTTCGGAATGGCGCAATGATGAATTTTTACATGAGCTTATCTTGGTGATAAAAGAAGAAGAAGGTCTTGTCGTATTTTCAGGTTGTTCTCACAATGGTATTCCAAATATAATCGATACTGTGAACAAGCAATTTGGGGGCATTCCAATAAAAGCTGTCATTGGTGGGTTCCATTTAATTGGTTTGCCAATGTTCAATACAATGGCAGGTAGTAAGAGAGAAGTTGAAGATGTAGGCCGAAAAACGTTGTCGTATCCAGTTGAGAAGGTTTATTCTGGGCATTGTACGGGGCAAAAAGCATATCGAGTTTTGAAAGGTGTAATGGGTGAAAAACTGGATCAAATTCATACGGGAATAGTTATTGATCTCTGAAGTAACAAGGTGAAAATTGTTGTTGGCCCTAACCCCCGGCTGACCTGACCGCTGGTAAGGACGGATGACCGGGGACGGGGGACGGGAACAGTAAAGCCCGGCGGCGGATAGATTCTTTTGTTTGCAGACAAAAAAATTCCAAATAAAATATATAGAAAAGAAGGCCCATTATGGAAAATACAAAAACAAACTCCCTGGATCCGGCTGAAGAGCTGGAATACCTCAAAACTATCTACGGAGAAAACCAGGCGGAAAAGCTGTTTGCCCAGTTAACTGACTCGTTTAATGTTATCCAGAACCGGGCCCAGATGTTATTGAGTTTAATCACTATTACTCTGACCATCACTGGATTTTCCGGAGCGAAAATTGCCGAATCCAGCTTGTTTGCCCGGCTCTCGATTGCTTTTGGGTTAGTTTTTGTGCTGCTCTCTGCCCTGATCTTAATGGCAGGACCGCTGCGGTTAAACTGGTGTACTCGATCGCGATCAAAAAGCCTGGATCAATCGCTGATCAAGTTGATTGAACAGAGGAACTTCCGCACTGAGCGTTACCATCAAGCCTCAGTTGCTCTAGTAGTCGGATTGATCGGATACGTTGCCAGTGTAATCAGTTTTTTAATCCTGGGATAAGAGTTGGGCGCAATTTAAGACCTCCGAGGTCTCCAAGACCTCGGAGGTCTGGTAATAATACTTTCGGGAGCCAAAAACAATGATTAACATAAGTAAAATCCTGCTAGACGGGGCCTTGTTATCAGTTCTTGCGTCTATTTCTATAGTTGGGATTCTTCGTTTTAATCCCAGGTTGTTCCTCCAGGATTATCCGGACGAGATCCAGGCTGCGGTCCCGCTTAAAACAGACCAGGAAAAGCGCCAATCGCTGATCACAGGAATTCCTTTCTTGCTGATCCTATTGGCAGTACCCTTTGTTTCGACGTTGATTTTAAAACGCGAGAGTGTTGAAATAAGCTCATTTTTCTCTCTCTTTTTAAATGCCTTTAGCGTGGCCTTCCTCTTTAATCTTGTTGATTTGCTGGTGCTGGATTGGCTGTTGTTTTGCTTCATCACCCCCAGTTTTTTAGTTATCCCCGGCACGGAAGGGATGCAGGAATATAAAGATTATGGATTTCATTTCAGGGCATTTTTGATTGGGACAGCCCTTTCAATAGCGGGTGGATTGGTAATATCCGGATTGGTGATGTTTCTTTAGGAGGGGAAGGCAGGATACGAAATCCAGGGTTACAATTGATCAAAGTTCTGGAATAGTAATCTTTAACAGGTAGACACCTTCATTGGTGTTGAAGGGCTGTTCCATTTCCCAAATGGAGGAATTAGTTATGAAAAAAAAGATCCCTAATACACTGTCGCCGGAAGAAGAAAGGATTATCCTCCACAAAGGGACAGAAGCGCCCTTCAGTGGAAAATATGACAACTTTTATGAAAAAGGCGCTTATCACTGCAAAGGGTGCAATGCCCTGCTTTACCAGGCGGAGGATAAATTTAAGTCCGGCTGCGGATGGCCGAGCTTTGATGATGAGATCGAAGGAGCGGTGAGAAGAGAACCGGATAGCGATGGCAGGCGGACTGAGATTTTGTGTGCCAACTGCGGAGGACACCTGGGGCATGTTTTTGAAGGGGAAGAATACACCCCGAAGAATACCAGGCATTGTGTCAATTCAGTTTCCCTGTTATTTGTTCCGGAGAAATAAGAGATGGAATACAAAAAAGCTTACTTTGCTGGCGGCTGTTTCTGGGGAGTAGAGCATCTCTTCCAGGGAAAAGAAGGCGTCGTTACCGCAATCTCGGGTTATATGGGCGGATCAAAGGAAAGTCCCACCTACCAGGATGTCCTTACCGGCACTACCGGACACCTGGAAGCAGTCGAAATCACCTATGACCCAAATCAAGTGTCCTATGAGGAACTAACTAAATTTTTCTTTGAGATTCATGATCCCACCCAGAGCAATGGGCAGGGTCCGGATATTGGCGCTCAATATTTGTCGGCTGTGTTTTTTTCTAATGAAGATGAGAGAGAAATAACCCGCGAGCTAATTGAAATACTAAAGTCCAAGAGCTATGATGTATCGACTCAACTATTTCCGGCAGAGACCTTCTGGCCAGCAGAAGAGTGCCATCAAGACTATTATGTTAAGAAAAACCAGCAGCCCTACTGCCACGTTTATCAAAAGAAGTTCTAAGTTTCCAGCCTCTCGAATATACGCATATTCAATTTAATATTATAATGAACTGGCGTCAAACCCAGCATTTGGTTTACTTGTTTCGGAGGGAATAGATATGAGCAGCGCAAAAGATGAGTTGATCCGGGAATCAGTTAGAGAAAGATATGGAGATATCGCCCGCCAGGGGGATTCGGGTTGCTGCGGACCATCTTCAGGGTGTGGTGATACGGAATTGGTTGATTTAATTAGTATTCAAAATCAGCATTCTTCCCAGATGGGATATTCAGACGATGAATTAACCAGCGTGCCCGAGGGGGCGAATATGGGGCTTGGCTGCGGGAATCCGCAGGCGATAGCTGCTCTTAAGCCGGGAGAAATCGTTCTTGACCTGGGAAGTGGAGCCGGATTTGACAGCTTCCTGGCAGCCAGGCAGGTAGGTGAAAGGGGCCTGGTTATCGGTGTTGATATGACACCCGATATGATCTCAAAAGCGCGCGAGAATGCTCGCAAAGCTTCCTGCGATAATGTCCAATTCCGCCTGGGTGAAATTGAACATCTTCCTGTTGCCGATGCAACCATAGATGTCATCATTTCCAATTGTGTGATCAACCTCTCAACGGATAAACCAGCTGTCTTTCGCGAATCATATCGGGTGCTGAAGCCAGGAGGGCGATTGGCTATCTCAGATGTCGTTGCTACTGCGGATCTGCCGGAAGAAATCAAAAATGATCTTGCGTTGTATTCAGCTTGTGTCTCAGGAGCGTCAACGATAGCAGATCTGGAGAGCGTGCTTTCCGATTGTGGTTTTATTGAGATCAAAATAGAACCGAAAGATGAAAGCCGCGAATTTATCCGCGAGTGGGCGACGGAGATTCCCCTCGAGGAATATGTCCAGTCGGCAACGATTGAAGCCAGGAAATAGACTGCAAATAAGGGACCGGATCCTTTAATGAACTGAACCCCAAAAACAGGACACAAAAATAAAGACACCTCTTGTATAAAAATTACAGGAGGTGTTTTAGTTTTCAGGCAAGGAACTTCCGCTCCCCAGCTTCCAGTGCTCCCTCACCCGTCCTCGGGTGAGGATATATTCCCTATCGTCCCCGGAGCCTGTCCTGCGACCAAAGGTCGGATCGAAGGGAACGCAACGAGGAATCCATTACAAGCAGAAAAACCCAAAACCGATTGTAACAAACCAAGGTGTTAGTTGATTCTGATCTCAGTATGGATCCTTCACTACGTTCAGGATGACAAAAGGATGGACCGCGATGAGACCAACAGGCTGAGCCAATTCCTT